>DASTZZ010000124.1 GCA_035764005.1 Terriglobales bacterium | reverse complement strand
GGCATTACTGTGCTTGTGCTGCTGGCGCTGCTGGTCTCGGCGGTGCTCGTGCGCTTGCGGGCGGCGCCGGAGGCGGCGCGGTTGCTGCCTGAGTGCGACGGCGTCCTTTACGCCAACTTGAAGCCGGTGCGGACGTTTACCAATTTGGGACAGAAGGCGAACAACTGGGATCCCGATTACCGCACATTTGTCGAGCAGACTGGATTCCAGCTCGAGCGCGATATGGACCAGGTTGCGTTGGCGATCCACGCTCCTCATGGCTCGCAGACTGAAACCCGCTACAGCGAAGTGGTCGTCGGGCGATTCGATTCGCAGAAGGTTGGAGACTTTCTTGCGCGGGTGGCGCGCTCGCGCGAGAACTATCGCAGCCATGACATCTTTCTCATTCCCCATGAAGATCGTATTGTGCGCGTCACAGTTCTGAGCGTGGACATGGTAGCCGCATCTAACACGGGCGACCCTGCGCAGATCGATCACATCATCGACGAATTCCGCCATTCGGCGCTTACCACGCGCGGTCCTCGGCTTGTGGCGAAGTACTACCATCACGTGCCGTTTGGCAGTCTGGCATGGCTGATCACTGAGGTTGAGCCGCCATCGGGGCTGAACCTGAGTGGCGGACTTAATCCGCTGCCATTCATTCGTCAGCTTTTCGGCGGTGGAGTGGTGGTTGCTTCGGCGCGGTACAACAAGAATATTTTGTTGCGAGCTGATGATCTTTTGCCTGACGAGAAGAGTGCCAAAGATCACGCGGAGCAGATTCAGAACTTGTTTACGCTGTATAAGACGACGGAGAGCCAGACGCGTCCGGAGAATCCCGATCCCGATTTGGAATCAGCGTTGAACAGCCTGAGCGTAGAGCAGAAAGGCGAGCGCGTGCAGGTGAACGCGTCGATTCCACCTGCGCTGATTGCGAAGATGTTCGAACCGCCGGAGGAACCAGCGCCACAGGCTGTGCCTAAGCCGAAGAAGCATCGGCGTTCGCGGCGGCATCGGAAGTAAGCCGCGCAGCCACAAAGCTCCGAAGCCGCGAAGCTCCGTCGTGAGCACGGGACAGAACCGGCGCCTGTAGCCCGGGGCAGCCGCGTGTTTTGCGGCTGCGTTCATTGAGAGTGTGTACAGTTTCGTCGCGCTCGGAGTTGGCCATTCGGCCATCTCCGACCCACCGGCTACCGCCGGCGGTTCTGTTTTGTCGCGAGACTACTTCCCCATCTGGGAAGCATGAGGATTAGCAGAAATTCTGGAGGATTGATCAGAATCCAGCTTCGAAGCTACGCGGCTCCGTGGCTCCGCAGCTTCTACATTCCCGTCATCACACCGGTCAGCCCGCTGCGCGCCCAGATAGTGCGCAGGTATTTGTGCGGGTTCACAGGTGTGTCGTGAATGCGGACTTCGTAGTGGAGGTGGGCTCCGGTGCTGCGTCCGCTGGAGCCGACGAAGCCGATTACATCGCCGCGATGGACAGATTCGCCGACCGTGGAGCTATATCCGGAAAGGTGTCCGTAGAGAGTGCTGATTCCGTGGCCATGATCGATGATGATGGTGCGTCCGTAGCCGTTCACGTACTGCGTGGCTTTCACGATGCCATCAGCAGGAGCGATGATCGGAGTTCCCATCGGGCTCGATATGTCGACTCCAGTGTGGAACGCGCCTTCACCATTGAACGGATCGATGCGTTCACCGAACGAACCGGTCACGATTCCTTCGACCGGCCACAACGATGGAGCTGCCGCGAGGCGCTCCCAATCGGTCAGAGTCAGACTTCCGACGTGGTTATAGCTGGCAGCAACGGCTGCACCGGCCACGCCGGACATTGCGGTGTTTCTCAAAACAGCGAGTTGATCGATGGAACGATGAATCTGGTCAGCTTGTGCGTCTTCGGGAACGGTGGGATTGATTTCCGTGTCGGTCTTGAGTCCATACAGCGCGGAAACTTCGCTGGCAAGCGAGCCTAACGATGCGACCTGAACGTCTTTCTCTTTCGCGACCTGCTCGAGCTTGCTGTAGTTGCGGCTTAGATCTTCTTTTTGTGTGCGCAGCTCGTTGAATCTCGCGACCTTGATCAACATGCGCGTGTAGGAGCCGGCCATGCCGGTTATGGTGAGCATGCCGATGAGCGCGCCTGCGACGAACATGTAGAGGTAGTGAAGAGGGATAGGCATCTTCACGAGTTCGCCGTCGGCGTCTCGCGCGACAAACATGATGTAATAGCGCTTCCGCATCTCACTCCACACCCGTGGGGATTTTGTCGAGCTGCCCTAATACTTGCCGCAGAGAGGAAGCCAGGTTTGGACAACGCTTCTCTGCCGGTCGCTCAGCGAATGTGAGTTATGCCAGGCGAAGTCACCGCTCCCGCCCTGAACTCAGCGTGCTCAAGCGACCATCGGGCTTGCGGCCAGAGGTACTTGAAAATCAAGGGCAAGTTAACAAACAGCTACTCTGGTGTCAAACACGAAAGTGCGGTACGAAAGTAACTTCTCGTAAAATCAGAGACTTAGATGTCTAAGGGAACAGGGTACAGGTCACAGGGAACAGGGGAAAACCTTAGTAATTGTTGACAGGGGTTTCTGTTCCTTGTGCATCCGGAAACTCTGCTCGTTGAGAGCGTTTCCTGTTCCCTCTCCCCTGTTCCCTGTACCCTCATCCAGTGGCTCTTCCTGAACGACAGCTGATCGCGCGGCTTCGAAGTAAGGTTCGCGGTAAGAACGCGATCCTGGGAATCGGGGATGATTGCGCGATTCTGCGTGTGCCCACGGGTCACGAGGCGCTGGTCACGACCGACTTCAGCTTAGAGGGTGTGCATTTCCGGAGGGAGTGGCGGTCGCCGGAGTGCATTGGGCATCGTTGTCTCGCTCGCGGCTTGAGCGACATCGCAGCAATGGGAGGACGTCCGATGGCGGCATTCTTGTCGCTGGCGCTTCCGAAGAATGTTCCTCAGCGCTGGGTGGACCGTTTTTTTTCTGGACTGCTGCGGCTCGCGGAGAAGTTCAAAGTAGAGCTCGCCGGCGGGGATACGTCGCAATCCCCTGTGGGAGTGCTGGCGGATATCACTGTCGTTGGGAGCGTGCCACGAGGTACCGCCCTGCGCCGCTCCGGCGCACGAGTTGGCGATCAGATTTATGTGACCGGCGCGCTTGGAGAATCTGCCGCAGCGCTGCAGTTACTCACGCAGGAGAAGATTAAAAGGCGAGACGTATTTCCC
Organism: Terriglobales bacterium; assembly: GCA_035764005.1. Taxonomy (NCBI): domain Bacteria; kingdom Pseudomonadati; phylum Acidobacteriota; class Terriglobia; order Terriglobales; species Terriglobales bacterium. The sequence goes on along the minus strand of DASTZZ010000124.1, from coordinate 130,780 downwards.
GAACCGAGAATTGCGATCGGTGATTGGCTCGTTAAAAAAGGAGTTGCCGGCGCGTGTATCGATGCCAGTGATGGACTCTCGACCGATCTCGCGCACATCTGCGAAGAAAGTGTGGTGGGAGCCGTCGTGGGCGCCGCAGCAATTCCAGTCCATCCTTCGGCTGGGAAACTGCACAACGCGCTCGACCTGGCGCTTCACGGCGGCGAAGATTACGAACTGTTGTTTACCGCTGCCAAAAAAGCGCGAGTCCCTGCCCAAGTTGCGGACGTCCAAATCACCAGAATCGGAGAAATCACCTCCGGCAGCACCGTTCGACTTTCCCAGAACGGGAGGACTGTTGCGCTGTCCCCCGCGGGATGGGAACATTTTCGGCGAAAACCCGAGGAGCGAACACGAAGGTCACGAAGGTAACACAACAAGGTCACAGAGCGTTCTTTGTGACCTCTTGTGTAAGCTTCGTGAACTTCGTGTTCGCCGTTCTATTCTTGCGGCTCGACGGCTGCTGTGCTGGGAACGATGGTTTGTGGCCGGCTCTGGCGCGGTTCCATACGCGGCCCATTCGCCGCCTGCTGCGCGGCTGGACCATTTTCTTGCGCACGATGAAACGCGGCGCGCTCGTCGAATTTGCCGAAGATCATTTTGCCGGCTGTGGTCTGCAGAACTGAAGTCACGGCAATATCGACGTTCTTGCCGATCATCTTGCGGGCGTTATCGACTACGACCATGGTTCCGTCGTCCAAGTAGGCTACGCCCTGGTTGTACTCCTTACCCTCTTTCAGGATAAAGACACGCATGGTCTCGCCCGGCAGCACGATCGGCTTGAGGGAATTGGCGAGTTCGTTGATGTTGAGGACTTCCACTCCCTGAAGCTGCGCGACTTTGTTGAGGTTGAAATCGTTGGTGACGATCTTCGACTCGTAGAGCTTTGCGAGTTCGATCAGCTTGAGATCGACTTCACGAACCGATGGGAAATCATCTTCGACGATCTGCACGTTCATCGTCGCCATCTTTTGAATGCGCTGCAGAACGTCGAGCCCGCGGCGCCCACGATTGCGTTTGAGCGAATCGGCTGAATCGGCTACTAGCTGCAGTTCGCGCAGCACGAACTGCGGAATTACAACGATGCCATCGAGAAATCCGGTTTCGGCGATGTCGGCGATGCGGCCGTCAATGATCACGCTGGTGTCGAGGATCTTCGAACTGCGGCGACCCTGCTTCTCCGAGCCGAATATGCCACCGAGGGCCGACAGGTTGAGCAGATCGCCTTTGTTTGCGCCGACGATCAAGCCAACATACGACATCAGCAGCATCACGAAGAGCTGCAGGAAATGCTGAGTGCGTCCAGGCTCGATGCTGTCCCGCAGAACGAGGCTGAAGAGGTACGCGCCGAAGATGCCGAGGATGCTACCAATTACAGCACCGATAAGGCGCTTCAAGCTCACGATGCGGAGACGCGCCTCGAAGAGCACGACCGCAACTCCGATCGCTGCACCTGCTCCTGCGGCTGCCCAGCTCTCGAGCCCGAACGGACGCAGCACGAAGCAAGCAACGGCAACAACGAGAATGAAGACGATGCGTATGAATAAAAGGTCCATAAGGACCTCCAAAGGGGACGCGTGGTAACTCGACTCCGGGCACGCTCCCGGCACTGCGACATCTATCGCCTGCGCTATGAAGTGTGTCTATGAAATAACCGCGATCGAGGGCAGATGAAGATACGAGATCCCTCGCACTGCAACTTTGTTGAAAGAGTATATACCCCGAGTTACGTTCGCGAGCACAGCGCATCGAGGTACTTACGAGAGCAGCTCCAGCAGGCAGGGACGAAGCGGAAAGTGCCCCCTTTCGTATACGGCACGCCTCAAAATAGCCCGGCGTGACAACGCCGGGAATGATTCAACCAACTATGAGCCTCGCGCTCTTTGGCGGCACGACGGTACGTTGATCAGGCGGCGTAACCGCCAGCCGTCCCGCATAAGTCGCGGGACTCGGAATTCTTTGTGCAGCGACCCGGCATTTCATGCCCGGCTATTGCCAGACGTGCCGCAAACACCGCGGCACTCGTTTCGCTGACCGCTTGCAGTGCATGCAGGGTTCGGTCGCGCCAAACTCTCCGCTGCCGTAGGCAGCTGTTGCAAATCACAATCAGGGCGACCCTCCATTTAACCTTTTGAATGCAGTAACTTCGCGGGATTACTGCGAGGTTACCAGAGAGCCCTTTACAGAGATAGCGAGTGCCTCTATTCTCCTCATCGAAGGCAGTTCTGGGGGAGGGCTGCCGGGCGCTTGCGACCTTCGGGTTGGCAGGCGCTTTTATTTTTAGCTGCTAGCCACTAGCCGCTGGCTTCTAGCCTGTGCGTGGTTGGAACTATGTTCTGCGCTGTTTCCGCGCATTCCGCCTTACTGTGAACGGCGACTCTCGCTTGTAACGATCTGGTTTGCCTTGGCTAGGAGGCTAGCAGCCTGAAGCTAGTAGCTAGCAGCTTGCTCCGCTTCTTTCTCCCCAAATCCACATCTAATGACATAGCTCGGTTTCGCACAGTCTCAGGTGCTAGGATTGACGCCTGCCCCTTGGGGCCGCAATTTTCCAGAAACCGACGAGGGAGAACTCAGATGGCAGGTGAGACAGCGACGGCAGTAGCGGAAGTTACAGACGCGACGTTCGAGCAGAGTGTGCTGAAATCCGAGCGGCCGGTGATGGTGGATTTTTGGGCAACCTGGTGTGGTCCCTGCAAGGCACTGGCGCCGGTGGTGGATGAAGTTGCGCAGGCCTACAACGGCCGCGCCAAGGTTTACAAGATGGATGTTGACCGCAACAATGCCACGCCAATGCGGTACGGCGTGCGAGGAATTCCTACGCTGCTGATCTTCAAAGACGGCAAAGTGCAGGAACAGATCGTTGGGTATGTTCCCAAGGACACGATTCAGAAGGCGCTCGATAAGCACGTCTAAATTTTTTGTGTTTCGAACCGAAAAGGCGCGAACTTACATTCGCGCCTTCGCTTTTTTTGCAAGGCGAAGGGAGTAGTTGGTCGAGAGTATTGGCTCCGCAGCAAAAGAGTTGAATAGTACCCGCCTGCTTTGTCTGAGAGGAGGCCCTCATGGCGCGAATTCTCGTGGTCGATGATGAAAAACCTTTGGCGGAAACTCTCGCGACAATTCTGCGAATGCACAACTACGAGGTACGAGTCGCAAATAATGGTGTCGAGGGCTACACCATGGCCGCATCCTTCGCTCCAGATCTGATCATCAGCGATGTGGCAATGCCAAATCGAAACGGAGTCGACATGGCAATCGAGATTCGGCGCGACATGCCGGATATACAAATACTGCTGATTTCAGGACAGGCAATTACGGTTGGTCTTTTGGAAGCTGCCAGGCAGCGCGGCTACGATTTCGAATGCCTGGCAAAGCCGATTCATCCGTTGGATCTGCTTAGCAAGATTGCAGGTCTGCTTGCCCGCTCTGCGGCGGCGAAACAGGCGAGCTAACCGACTTTGGCGGCTTGCGATCCGCAGAGGCGAGCACCGGCAATTTGATCGCAACAATCGTGCCGCGATGTTTGCCGCAACAGCGACTGTGCACTGAGATCTCTCCACCGTGATTTTGTACGACATCCTTCGTGATCCACAAGCCTAGTCCCGTCCCGGTGCTTCCCTTGGTTGTATAGAACGGTTCGAACAATTTCGACCGATCTTCTTTCCTTATACCGCGGCCATTGTCGGCGATGCGGATGCGCACTGCACTACGACCGCTCCGACTCGCGGCTCTCATGGAGATAAGCACTTGACCATGTTCGCCCACTGCGTCGATGGCATTTGAAATCAGATTCGCCAAAACCTGACGCAGCTCATCCTTACTTCCGTGTACCGATGCCAGGCATTTTGTCTCCAGTGTCAGACCGATTTCCTGCGCAGCGCATTTTGCCTGGAAAATGAGCGCGACCTCCTTGATCAAGTCAAAGATCGCAACGCTCTCTCGCGAGGCGTTACCGCGCTGAAAGCTCAGAATCCGATTCGCGAAACGCGAGATTCGCTGGAGCTCGTACTCGGCGCTGGAGAGAAGGTTGCGCTGTCCCGGATCTCTTGACTGCTCGCGCGCCAGATATACCAGATTCACTACGGTTGCCAGTGGATTGTTAAGTTCATGAGCAATGCTCGCGGCCAGCTTTCCGGCAACGTTGAGCTTTTCCGATCTGCGTAGAGCATCGTCAGCCTTGATGCGATCGGTGATATCCGTGTTTGTACCAAACCAGCGCACAACATTTTCCGATTCGTCTCGAATTGGAACAGCTCGCGAGAGGAACCAGCGATACGAGCCGTCCTTGCCACGCAGCGGAAACGTGTCTTCCCAAGCAGCGCCGGTGTCCCATGAGTGCTGAATGCGCTTAACCACGCGATCGACATGCTCGGGGTGATGCACCTTGCGCCAACCCCAGCCCTGCATCTCCTCGAGCGTTGTCCCGGTGTAGTCGAACCAGCGCTGGTTGTACCAGAAGATCCAGCCCTTGCCGTCGGCAATCCAGGCAAACTGATCGATGTTGTCGGCCAAGGCGCGGAAACGGGCTTCACTCTCACGCAAGGTAAGGACAGTGTGCTCCAGTTCGTTGCGCGTGTGGACTAACTCCGTAGCATCGGCGATGCTGCCTATAAAACCGGTGAGCGCTCCGGAACTATCGACCAGTGGAGAGCCGGAGATGAGTACATCGATCTCCTGTCCGTCTTTGTGGGTGAGCTTCGATGGGATGTTAGTAAACGACCTGTTCTGAAGCAGCCTGTTTTTCAAAATCGACCACTGCTGCGATACCGATTCGGGAACTTCCAACTGTTTTCCGATGATTTGTTCGGCGCGCCAGCCCAATATTCGCTGGGCCATTGGGTTCCACGATCGGACGGTGCGATCAAATTCAAACGAGACGATGCCGACCGGCGACGTAGTCACGATCGCGTCCAACTCGCGCGCGAGATCCTTCGCCTTCTGCTCTGCTATCAGGCGTTGGGTGCGATCCGCTACGCTGGCCATGTACCCAAGCAGCGCCCCTGATTCGCTGCGCACTGCATCGGTGCGCACCACCGTCCATCGCATCTCCCCACTGCGATGCACCCAGCGGCACTCAGACTCGTGCTTGCCTCCGTCGGCGAAAGCCTTCTTCCATTCCGCAATCACGCGAGGAGCATCGGATGGATGTATAAAGTCGAGCCATCCAGTGCCGTTGGCCTGCTCGGCGGAAAATCCACACATCTCGCGGCATGTTGCATTGGTGTAAACACAGTTGCCCTGGAGGTCGATCATCGCCAGCCCCACGGGCGAGCAGGTGGTGAGCGCGCGAAAGCGCTCTTCGCTGCTGCGCAAACGATCAATGCGGGCGGAGCGTTCGATGGCGATCACCGCGGTCCGCATGACTGTAGTCACGATTTGGGATTCCAAATGCGACGGAAGCCTGGGCTCGCGGTAATACATGGCGAACGTTCCCAGTACTCGATCATCGGCCGCAATAATTGGGATGGACCAGCACGCTCTTAGTCCGTGAGGCAATGCGAAGCGCCGATAATCTCTCCACAGTGGGCTGGTGGCGATGTCATCGACAATGACTTCTTTCCCGGTAAAGGCAGCGGTTCCGCAGGAACCCGCGGCGGGACCAATGGAGCCGCCATCGATCCCCCGGCTGTAAGCCGCAGGTAAGGACGGAGCCGCGCAGTGAGCCAGATGCTTGCCGTCCTCGCTCAAAAGCAAAATCGACGTGAGCATTCCGTTATTGGAAGCCTTCTCGGCCGCCAAAAGAATTTGTGAGAGGACCTCCGTTAGAGGAGCATCGTCAGCGAGCAGTTCGAGAGCGTGGTTCTGGGCTTCAAGCAGCAGATAGCTGACCGAATCGGTGCTGAGAGAGAGAGAGGGGGATGATCTCTGCGCGGCCATCGAAATACCCAGCAACGTGCAAAGGGTTTGACCTTAAGCCTAACTACCGAACGACAGAATACTAATCGAAGAATACTCCCGAAATGGTAAGGACAGGACAGGCTGTCAAAAAGATTTAGAGCAGCTGCTCTGACTTTGAGTTGCTTCAGGAAGGGGTCCGGCACGAACGTCAGGAAGCAGACACGGTAAGCCGGTAGCGGCGCGACAGCGAAGCGGTCCTCCCAAACCGCTTCGATGCCGCACCGCCCAACAAACCCCAGTACTACAACGTCTTTAGGAAAGCGACTAGGTCTTTCTTCTGCTGGCGCGTGAGATGCAGGCTGAAACGCTGGTCATAGAAGTCGACCGCATCCATCAAGTCCGCAGCCATGCCGTTGTGGAAGTAGGGAGCCCGCGCTGCGAGTCCACGCAGCACTGGTCCCTTGAACTTTCCAAGATCGGAGCACTTACCCGTGATCAGCGCACGTCCAGGATCGCTCACCTTCACGATCGCTCCATTGCTGCACTGGAACGTGTAAAGAGGCAGATCGGGCGTGCGTTGCGCCTCGGCTGATACGCCAATGTTGAGGGGCACGCTCAGCGAGTGATTTCCGACGTTCGGTGAATCGTGACAGGTCGTGCAGGTTCCCATGACGACAGGCTTGTTCAGCACATCATTCAAGCCGCCAACTCCAGTGATCGGGATTGGGAAGTTGTTGAACAATTCCTCTCCGCGAGCAATTGAACGCCGTGCCTGATCGCGATCATCGTTTCCGGAATAGGCGTGCTTCCACGCGGCGTAGAGAGTAAAAGCCTCTGGATTGAATGACTGCCCCGAAGGATCACCACCCAGCGGATCGTTGATCCCGATATGGAACGCCTGGCTGGCCAGCGCCTGTGGCCCTCCGGTTGCGCCGTCATCGTCCAGCATTCCGGCTTTGCGATCGCGGAGCTGCGCGGTGTGCAGATCCGTTTCGAAGCTGACGATGTCTTGAAGCTGCGCGTCGGTTGGACGCTGCCCCTGGGCATGGCCCATGATCGCGTCGGCGGCCTGATTCGTCAGAGATGCGGTCAAGTCATTGGGAACAGTTTCGCGGCCGTCCCACATCACGGCGCTGAGGAACCGCAGATTCGCTGCTGGCAGAGGACGCCGAAACAATGACATGTTCTCCGCAGTTGCGCAGTTGTAAGGATCATCGACCTTAACCAACGCGAATTCAGCATTCGCAGGTATGGCCATCGACACTCGAATCAGTCCTTTGGCCGTCAGCATTCTGTATGCGGAAGCCTTAGCTCTCAAAGTCGAGACGTCTGCCGTTGGGCACACGGCGCCGTCAACCGGCCGGAAGATCGGGTCCGAGCCGAGCGTTGCAAAGAAGCGGGCGCGGATGTGATCGGCCGAGACGCCCCAGGCATCGCTCTCCGCGTGGCAAGTCGCGCAGGTGCGGCCATTGCTTCCCAGGTTCTGGAAGAAAGCGCTGCCATGATTGATGGTGCCCGTCGAAGTAACGGTAGCGATTTCTCCGCTCGAATCAGCGATTGCCCCAGCCGGAGACTCTCCGCTGGCTTTCACCTTCACAGCAACGCTCAAAGTCACAGCTAAACTCACAATACAAAGTGCGGCGCGCTTTCTCATGATCGTTCTCCCAAAATTCCGACGCGAGCCGACGAAGTGACGCGACTCCAAGCCGGCTACAGCGTTTTCCCGTTACATTGCAATCTGGATGCCAGGTCGTCCCACGCCAATGAGACTGATTACCTCGTTCTAAGCTGTTGAATCCAAACACAACTGCACCTCCAACAATCTCTCCGAGCCGAAACAGGATCCGTATGGACCGCATCCGCTAACCGAGCGGTTAACCGACCATTAGCCGCTCGGTTCAACTTCAACGGCCGCCTCACCTTGCATGACTGGCAATCCGTGCGTTATGGCGCATCTCTGCAATCTCGTGTATGTTTAGGACGTTTGTAGCAAAACGATTTAGTTGAGCCGCTCCGACATCGCACTCGCGGTTTGCTGAACCTCGTCGGGCAAGAAAGTACTGCACGCCAGAACGGGAAGTAACGAAAGAACTCCAAAGAAAGCCCAAAAATGGGACGAATGGGCAGCTGGTGTACAAGTCGAGAAGGCCTTCAGAACAGATCGTCTGGCGTCAACAAACTAAGGAGCAGGCAAGCGATGCACACTGCTGTTCGTCGTTCGATGAAGGTAATACTCGGTGCTGTATTGATCAGCACATTTTGTTTCGCGCAGGGACCATCCCGCCGTGGCGCCAACGATCAGTTGAAGAACAAGCCGTGGATGAATCCGAGCCTCTCACCCGACGAGCGTGCCGAATTGGTACTCAAGGAATTGACGCTCGACGAGAAGCTGAACCTGGTCCACGGCAACGGCATGCCCGGATGGCCGGGGCCTCCTTTACCGACCGCCCATCTTGGGAATGGCGGCGCCGGCTTTGTCCTCGGAGTCGAGCGACTTGGAATCCCGGTCATTCAAATGAGTGATGCTGCTTACGGCGTTCGCAGCAGCGCGTCTAATGGACGCTACTCTACAGCGCTGCCGTCGAATATTGCGTCGGCATCAAGTTGGGACCCGCAAGCTGCCTGCGATTACGGCGCGCTGATCGGACGCGAACTTCGCGACCAGGGATACAACATGACGCTCGGCGGCGGCGTGAATCTCGCTCGCGAGCCTCGCAACGGACGCACGTTCGAGTACATGGGTGAGGATCCCATTCTCGCCGGAACGCTGGTCGGCAATCGCATCAAGTGCGAGCAGGCGCAGTACGTGATCGGCGACATCAAGCACTACGTGATGAATGATCAGGAGAGCGGACGCAACGAAGTCAACGCGGTCATCGGCAAGCGCGCGATGCGCGAGTCGGACATGCTCGCCTTTGAAATCGGCATTGACATTGGTCATCCTGGCGCGGTGATGTGCTCCTACAACCTCATCAACGGCGACTTCGCCTGCCAGAACAAATACGTGCTCACCGATGTGCTGAAGCACGATTGGGGATTCAAGGGTTTTGTCGTTTCCGATTGGGGCGCGACCCACAGCACAGTGCAGTCCTCGAAGGCGGGACTCGACAACGAAGAGCCGCTGCCGATCTTCTACGGCGACAAGCTCAAAGCTGCGGTGCAGTCGGGCCAGGTTCCCATGTCGGAACTCGACGATCACGTGCGGCGCGTACTCCGTTCCGAGTTTGCCAGCGGCATCGTGGATCATTCCGTGCAAAAGGCCGTTGTCGATGTTGAAGGTGGATTTGAGACTTCGCGCAAAATCGCGGAACAAAGCATTGTTCTGCTAAGAAACGAGAACAACATTCTGCCGTTGGATCGAGGTGCCCTGCACTCGATCGCGGTAATCGGAGAGAAAGCCGATTTTGGCATGATCTCCGGCGGAGGCTCAGCGCAGGTGGATCCCCCAGGTCCGCCGTCGGCGTGGCAGGCGCATGTATGGTTCCCGACTTCGCCACTCAAGGCGATCAAAGCGAAGGCGCCAGCTGCGAACGTGACCTTTGATTCCGGCGCCGATCCTGCCACTGCCGCTGCAGCAGCCAGGCAGGCGGACGCGGCGATCGTCTTCGCGCATCAATGGATGAGCGAAGGCATGGACCTTCCCAATCTATCGCTGCCGGGAAAACAAAATGATTTGATCGAGCAAGTCGCTGCAGCAAATCCGCGCACAATCGTCGTTCTTGAATCGGGAACGGCGGTGACCATGCCGTGGCTCGATCGTGTGAGCGGCGTGGTTGAAGCCTGGTATGCAGGCAACATAGGCGCGGACGCAGTGGCGAACATCCTCTTCGGCGACGTGAATCCAAGCGCAAAGCTGCCAATCACCTTCCCGCGCAGCGAGCAGGATTTGCCGCATCCCAAGCTCGCGGTTCCTCCTCCAAATACCGGAGGTCCTGACACCTTCCGTCATCCAGAGCTCTCCAAGGCAACCTTCACCGTCAATTACGACGAAGGCGTGAAAGTCGGATACAAGTGGTATGACGCCGAGAACAAACCGGTACTGTTCCCATTTGGGTACGGCCTCTCATACACGACATACGCCTATAGCGATCTCAGTGTGAGTCCGGGGAATGAGACTACTGTGACTTTCACAGTCAAGAACACCGGAGCCAGAGCTGGAGATGAAATCGCGGAAGTCTACGCGAGCTTGCCCGAGAACGCGAACGAACCTCCAAAGCGGCTGGTGGGATTCAGTAAGGTTCATCTTGAACCAGGCGACAGTAAGCAGGTCACCGTCCGCGTGCCGGCGAAATATCTTTCCATCTTCGACGAAGGGCAAAACGGATGGAAGCTGGTGTCGGGCAACTATACATTCCGCGTTGGCGGTTCATCACAGGACCTAAAACTCGAACAATCGGCTAAGTACTAATAGACTCGGTCTTGGTGGGAAGCCTCCAACCCCAGAGGGGAAAGACACAACCTCCGGTGGGCCCGATTTCGCCGAAGGCGGACTCCGAGTGGGACGACGTGGCGGGCAATTGCGCAGAAACGCCGCCGCGACACACGCGGCTGCCCCAGCCCCTATGGGCGCCGGTTCTGTTCGGAAGCGTCATTTACCACGGCTGAGCTGGGCCAGTGCTCGCTCGCACTTCGCCAAAGCCTTAGCAGTCGCCTGTGGAGCATCTCGCTCGTTTGAAATTACTGCGTGCTGAGACTCGAGCTGTTTCCACATCTTCATACTTTCGTGAAGATTCGTACGAGCTTGTTGCCAGAGTTGGCGCGTCTGCGCGAGGCTCTTCGACCGCAGAGCTAATGTAGAGTATGCCCGGCCTGCTTCCAGGTAGACTTCTCCGCGAGCAGCAATAGCGCTCTTATCGGAAGAATCGTTACGCACTTCCTTGTCCCAGGTGCTGGTAGCGCTTCGAAGGTGCTTCACACCTGAGCTGACCTCGCCCTCGTTGATCTCGAGTTCGCCGAGTTGCGCATAAAAGTAGGCGAGGTCCTGCAACACGGAATCATTGAGCGGATCCGCGCGGCGAATGGATTCAAGTGTCAAGGCGCCTTTGCGATAGGCAGTCAGAGCTCCTCGAGGGTCTCCCATCTCGTTGAGGATGCGTCCGAGATACATATTTCCCTGGCCGAGGTATCTGAGGTAAGTCTGATTCTGCGGTTCCGAAGCGGCCAGTTCCGAGATGGTACTAACAGCCTTCCGTTGATATCGCAGCGCACGATCGAAATCCCGCTGATCGCGCAGCATTTGTGCAACGGTTCCATAGGATCCGGCCAGGCGCAGTTGCGTCGCCTGCCGTGCGCGCGCATCCTTCGGCTTGAGAGATTCCCGAATTGAAATCGACCGCAGCTCGTTTTCCACGGCTCCTGCAGAATCGCCGCTGTCTGATAATGCCATTCCGAGATAGTAATAATCGCCTGCGACCTGATTGAGGATGCGCGGGTTCGTCTTCGCATTGGGCAACTGCTGCAACAGCTCTAAGGATTTGCCGTAGCTGGCCAGCGCCTGCGGATAATCGCGCGCATTCGCAGCCATCGACCCGACGCGATCGTAAATGTCTGCCAACTCTTCTTTAGCCTGTGGATCATGCGGCCGCATCCGCGCAATCGATTCTCGAATCTGCAACGACTTCCTGTAACTCTCAATGGCTCCCTGTGTGTCTCCCAAATTTGCATCCGTTGACCCACCCTGTACGTCGCCAATGCGCTGATATGCGGTCGCAAGTTCACGCTGCAGGCTCAGATCGGTGCTCGCATCTTTCGAGAGCGTGTCGAGATATTGCAGCGCCTTACTTACAACGAGCTTGCGCGCGGGAGTCGCGCCGGGAAGGTCTCGGATGGAATCGTGTATTTCGAACATCAAAGAGCTGGCAAGGCTGCGCAGGTCATCAAATCGGCGCTCCGCCATCGCGCGCTCTGCCTCAGCTTTGCGGTCAGCGCGCACCACGAGAGCCAAGCCGACCATAAACAAGAGGCAAACCAACACGGCTGCCGCTGCTCCCGCTCTATGCCGGCGCACAAACTTTACCCAGCGATAGACCAGCGTATTCTGGTGCGCGATAACAGCTTCGCCGCGTAAGTGACGCGCAATATCTTCAGAGAATTGCGCGACAGAACTGTAGCGTGCCTCCGGACTCTTCGCCGTAGCCTTGGCGACGATGCTCTCCAAATCACCGCCCAGACGCTGCGCAAGCTTTTCCATCGTGAGTTGGCGCAGAGCGCCAATGCTCAATAGCGACTGATCAGACGACGCACGCTTCACCGCTTGGCTTGGGCGCTCAAGATCATCCTGAAGAATCGCCTGCTGACGACGTGCGGGAGAAGTAAAGCGCTCGTAGGCATAGCGGCCTGTGAGCAATTCATAGAGCACCAGACCGAGTGAATAGCCGTCGGTAGCAGTCGTTACCAGTTCGCCGCGCAATTGCTCCGGGCTGGCATAGGCGGGAGTCATCGCGCCCATGGTCTGCGTCTCGGCATCGTTGCCAACTATCTTCGCGATCCCGAAATCCAGCAGCTTGGGCTCCCCTTCGGGGGTGACGAGAATGTTTGCCGGCTTGATGTCACGATGAATGACAAGGTTCTGGTGAGCGAAGTGCACCGCCGAGCAGATCTTCTGAAATAACGCGAGTCGCTGTTCGATCGAGAGGCGGTGGCTGTCGCAGTATCGCGTGATGGTTTCTCCTTCGACGAACTCCATCACTAAATAAGGCGACCCGTCTTCATGGGTGCCACCATCGAGCAAGCGCGCAATATTCGGATGCTCGAGATTCGCGAGGATCTGGCGTTCATGACGAAAGAGCTCTGCGCTGCGCCGAGAAAGTCCGCGATCAACCAGCTTGATCGCGACTCGTTTTTCATATGCTTCGTCGGCGCGAACCGCGCGGTAGACGCTGCCCATCCCACCGTGTCCGATTTCTGCTTCGACGCGATACGCACCGATTCTGCGCCCGATTACCGGCTGAACGAATCCCGCTGCCGCGAGGTTCGAGCCAAGCTCCTCGGAAAACTTTTCGAAATGCTGAGCTTCAGTCGCTTCATGCGCCCGCAGCAGATCTTCAAGATGCAGACGCAGGTTGGCATCGTCGCTGCACGAGCTTTCGAGAAATGCGGCTCGCTGTTCCGGAGGAAGTTCGATCAGCGTGGCGAGCAAAACGCGGGCATGCTGCCAGCCTTCCGGCGTCCATTGCTGTCGTGCCGCTTCACTGGCCACTGGCTGCTCCCCGGCCTTTGGGCTGCCCGGCGACCGTCATCTGTTGCAGAAGCCATGCGCGCGCGGTGATCCAGTCGCGTTTCACCGTCGCGGGCGACATGCCTAGTACCTCGGCGGTGTCCTCGATTGAGAGACCGGCGAAGAAGCGCAGTTCCACAATGGTGCTTTGGCGTGCGTCGAGCTTCGCGAGGTTTGTGAGAGCCTCGTTGATCGCGAGCACGTCCAGAGGGCGCTCGGCCACAGGACCTATTTTGGAATCGAGTTCGATCTGTACACCGCCATCGCGTTTCTGTGCCTGCTTTTCGCGCGCGTGATCAACGAGCACCTGTCGCATGATTCCCGCCGCCAAAGCGAGAAAGTGCTTGCGATCGAAGACGTTGTTTGGCGGATGTTCCGCGAGTCTCACGTAAGCTTCATGGACCAGAGCTGTGGTCTGCAGAGTGTGGTTGTCCCGCTCGTGGCGTAGACGATTGTGCGCCAAGCGGCGAAGCTCGATGTAGACAAGTGGGACCAGCGACTTGAGCGCTTCCTTGTCGCCATCGGTCCAGCGGATAAGAAGTTGGCTCAGGCCATCCGACGGAAGATCCTGTGCCGCAGACATACGGGCCCTTACTCCGAGGGATAAAGTATCTGGTGAATTCTGCGTAAGTCAATGGTTTGCAGTCGCTTGGCTGATCAAATTTCAACCTGATCGCCTCGGCCGTGTGTAAATTTTTACAACCTCACGCGGCGGGATGAGCCACTCGTGCGAATTTTTCCGCTTATGTAAATGAACGAAATCCAAAAAATTGGCCGAGTAATGCAACCTCGGTTTTGTGAGGCTGTATGCAGGAGAGTCCTTTGCCGCCATCGAGTCATGCGGAAAATTCACGCCAGCTGAATGGAGACAGGCGAAACGCAAACGAGCTGCAGCAACTGCTGCTGCTGATCGCCGAACTGCGGAAGAACTACGGGACCGAAACCGCCGTTTCGTTTGGAGATTGAAAGCTCTTGCATCCGCAACATTGAAAGAGAGTGCACCGCTGGACTTGACGACCCACTCTAATGAGTACTGCGGATAGATAAATGCGGTTGCGCGGTGGCGATCACCACTCCGTAAGGAGCCAGTTGGATCTTCCTCAAGTTAACTCGTTTTAGCTGGCGATCCGTGGACAGGAGCACTGTTCCCGCTGATGTTCCTATTTTGGAACTGTCTAAAGCAATCGTCTGCGGCTGCGCGGAGAAATTGAGGATCACCACGGCCTGCGCTGTCGGCGTTTTTCTTAGGTACGCCATGATGTTCGGATCGGTGTCAGTGAGCGAGACATAGCTGCCCTCGTAAAACGCAGCATTGCTGCGGCGGAGCTTGATGAGCTGGCGATACCAATTCAGAACTGAATTCGGATCCTGCGATTCACTCGCAACATTGTGAGTGGGATAGTTCGCATCCACCGGCAGCCAGGGTTTGGCGCCCTTGTTGAATCCGGCATTCACTGAAGCGTTCCATTGCATCGGCGTGCGCTCGCCGTCGCGCCCGATCTCTTTCGGCCATCCTTTTTTCCCGATCACATCTTTCACATCTTCGACGCGCTTAGGATCATTGTTCTCCATCCCAATCTCTTCGCCGTAATACATGATGGCGCTGCCGCGCAGCGTTAGATAGAGTGCGGACATCAGCTTGGCGATCTGATCTTTGTTCTCGCCGTTGCCGTAGCGGTCGACATAGCGGCGGATATCGTGATTGCTAAGCACGTACACCGGCCATCCATGCACTGGATTGGCCTCGATGGCCGCGACCTTCTGTCGAAACTCGTTGGCGTCGAGGCTCTTCACCTTGGTGAAGTTGAAGTACATCGGCATCTGCAGCTCGTCGTTATTCGGACCGTAGTACTCGGCGAGTTGTTCGGGCGTGTCGGTCCAGGTTTCCCCGATCAGAACGCGTCCGGGAAATTCGTCGGCGACTTTTCGCAGCTTGCGCAGTTCGGCGTGGACCTCTGAGGGAATTTTGTCGTGAATGTGCTGCTGCAACGGCATGCCGTAGGCGTCCGTTCCCGGCAGAGGCGGATTGTCGGTGAGGTTTGGATCTTCAAACAGGGTATCGACGGCATCAAGACGAAAACCATAAACGCCGCGCCGATACCAGAAGCGAGTGACGTCGAACATCTCTTGCTCAACTTTTGGATTGCGCCAGTTCAGGTCCGGCTGCTGCGGATAGAAGAAGTGGTAGTACCACTGGCTGGTCGTGCCGGAATAGGTCCAGCTTGGACCGCCAAAAGTCGATGTCCAATTATTCGGCGGCTTGCCCGGACCTTTGCCGTCACGCCAAATGTAGTAATCCCGATATGGGTTCGTCTTCGACCTCTCCGATTCCAAAAACCAGCGGTGCTTGTCGGATGTGTGATTCACGACAAAATCGAGAATCACTTTGATTTTGCGCTTCTTGGCTTCCGCCACCAGGCGGTCGAAATCGGCCAGCGTGCCGTATTGTGGATCGATATTGCGATAGTCGGAGACATCGTAGCCGAAATCCACCTGCGGAGAGGGAAAGCACGGAGTAATCCAGATGGCATCAGTGCCCAGTTTTGCCAGATGATCGAGATGCTCTGTGATTCCGTTCAGGTCTCCGGTGCCGTCGTTGTTCGAGTCGCCATAGCTGCGGGGATAGACCTCATAGACGACCGCGTGCTTCCACCAGTCATTGCGTGCAGCGTACTTGTTGATCGGCATTACTGGCCCGGCGTTCTTGTGGGAAGGAACTTGCGCGCTGGCAAAGAATGAGAAAACCAGACAACAGGAAAGCAGGATGCGTGACATAGGGCCGACTCCGATTCAAGGTAGAGCGCCCTAGTTTAAATCAGAGGGGAGCGGGGCGATGGCGAGTCCAGACCGAGCGGCGGAGTAGATCAGAACCTCTCCGCCGCTTTCCCACATTGGTCTGGAACTCAGACCTACTTCGCAGCAGCGGCGGCGCACATTCTCTCTTCCATCTCCGCGGGAGAGACGTCTTCGACATGAGTCGCCAACATCCATTTGTGTCCAAATGGATCGGTCAATCGGCCAAAGCGATCGCCCCAGAACATATTCTGCAGCGGCACCGTCTGGTGAGCGCCGGCATCGAGAGCCCGTTTGAATGATGCATCGACATCGTCCACGTACAGGAAAATCCCCAAAGTGGTTCCGTCCAACGTCTCCGGCGCCTTCGCCTCACTGCACGGCGATTCATCACCGAGCATCAGGGGCGAGTTGCCAATTCTGATTTCGGCATGGGCGATCTTTCCGTCCGGACCATTCATGCGGAAGATTTCCACGGCGCCAAACGCCCGTTTATAGAAATCAATTGCTTCAGAGGTATCTTTCAACGTGAGATACGGAGTGGCGGTATGGTAGCCATCAGGAATCGGTTTCACAGAGTTGCTCATTGTCGTCTCCTTGCATTCGTCTTAAGAATTCCCATTTTTGCCGGGTTCATCTATACGACGCGCAGGTATGTGGAAATCGACAAGGGATCAGAAAAATTCTCGAAGCAGTTTACAAGGCTCCAACCTGCATAGATTTTGCGAAACCAGCACTACGAGCGTCGTTCAAGGCGCTACAAGGGATGTATCAGGGAGTCTGTCCAAGTAAACTGATGCGACGGTATGCGCGACGAAAGGCAAACCGCTCATCGGCTGGCTGCGTATTCAGACGCCGTCTTCGCGGTCATCGTGACCGTGATGGTGCTGGAGCTGAAAGCACCCGATGAACCTACGTTCTCTGCGCTATGGCCTCTGTGGCCGACAGCCATCAGCTATGCGGTCAGCTATCTTTTTATCGCTATTATTTGGATCAACCACCATTACCTGATGCGGTTCACCGGTCCGCCGACCCTGCGATTGATATGGATTAACTTCGTCCATCTCTTCATGGTGTCGCTCCTGCCATTCGCGACCGCATGGATTGCGCGCACCGCGCTCGCGTCATCTCCCATGGTGTTCTACGCCGGACTGTTCGTCTGTATCGACATCGCATACAACGTTTTCGAGCGCGAGGTGTTGGCGAGCGCTGAGGCGGTGCAAATGCCGAAGCACACAAGACGCCTTGCGAGGCGCCGATCACTCATTGTCCTCGCGCTTTTTATTACTGCAATGCTAGTGGCATTTGTCGCGCCAAGGCTCGGGTTCGTGCTGATATGCGGCGCTCTGATCCTTCATCTGTCGCCAGAGGTGCCTGTGAGTAGGCCCACGATAGACCGAATTTCGCGCGCTTTCAAAATGCGCCAAAAACGCAAACCTGAAACGGGAAAAACGGAGAAGGCTTCAGGTTAGAAAAATATGCCAGTCAGGTTGATGTCCACTTCTCAAGGCAACGTAGACGCGAAGCCTTCATCCCGTTTTTTTGATCCCACGTGCACCTGGTTGGCTTCCCAAGCTATAGTTGCCACGTCGAGAGTCCTATGAGTGGAGGACGCTCCATGAACTCGTTCTTCTCTGATCTTCGACACGGCCTTCACCTGCTGAGGAAGTCTCCCGGATTCACGGCTGTCGCCGTGGCCACACTGGCGCTTGGAATCGGAGCGACCACTGCGGTGTACAGCGTGGTTTACGCCGTCGTGCTGAATCCGTTTCCCTACAAGGACGTCGACACGCTCATGAGCGTCCGCGTCTCCGAGCCCGGCCAGAACGGCGGACGTCTCTATTACACGCCTTCACAATTTCTCGAGATCGCGGAGCGGAACACGATTTTTTCGAGCACCATCGCATCGACGATCAGCGACATTCTCTGGACGAGCAAAGGCGAGCCGCAGCGGCTGCGCGGCAATTTCGTTACACGCGATACGTTCTCCACGCTCGGCGTTCCTCCCCTTTTGGGAAGAGCGCTTACGCCCGACGATTTTCGTCCTGACTCGCCGCCCGCAGTCGTGCTAGGTTACCGCTTCTGGCAGCGTCAGTTCGGAGGCGATCCCAAGGTGCTCGGCGCCGAGCTGAACCTCAACGGCGCAGTTCGCACCGTAGTCGGAGTCATGCCGCGTCCATTCATGTGGCGCGGAGCCGACGTGTATCTCCCCATCGTTTACCAACGCGACAAGGTTATCGAAGGCGTAACCGGCGTCCATCTTCTCGGACGCCTCAAGCCCGGAGTCACCGAGGCGCAGGCCGACGCCGATCTGCGGCCGATCATCGCGGACCTCCGCCGACAGGATCCAAAACAGTTCCCGGAAAACTTCCGCGTGAGCCTGCTTTCCTTCAAGGAGACATTTCCCAGTGACATTCGCCAGGGACTGCTGATTCTGCTCGGCGCAGTCGCGTTACTGCTGCTGATCGCCTGCGCCAACGTCTCGAATCTGCTGCTGGCCAAGGCGACCTCACGGCAGCGAGAGATGGCGGTGCGTATCGCCCTCGGCGCAAAGCGATCGCGATTGATCCAGCAGCTTCTGACTGAAAGCCTGCTGCTGGCAATTCTGGGTGGCGCTCTTGGCGGACTGCTCGCCTATGGCGGATTGAAAGCCATCATCGCTATCGTGCCTGCAGGGACGATTCCGGACGAAGCCGTGATCGCGATGAGCGTTCCTGTGCTGGCTTTTGCGTGTGCCATTTCGGTACTTACAGCGCTCCTCTTCGGACTGGTTCCGGCGCTGCAGGCCTGGACCACGAATCTGGTTTCGGCGCTCAAAGATCGCGACACCGGCGGGGCATCGAACCTGCGGCAGCGCTGGATTCGCAATGCGCTCGTTGTCGGCGAGATTGCGCTCTCCCTCATGCTCCTGATGGGAGCGACGCTCATGGTCCGCACCCTGCTTGCGGTCGAGGGTGCCGATCTGGGAATCCGCCACGACCATCTGCTCACGTTCCGCGTTCCCGTGAACGAGCAGCAATATTCCGACCTGACAAAGCGCGATCAGTTCCTCGAGCAGCTGCTGGAACATGTGCAGTCGGCGCACGGAGTAGAAGCCGTCGCGCTCAACACCTCGATGCATCCTTTTGGAAACTGGCGGCTGCCGGTAGATGTGGACGGCAGCTCGCAGACCGATCACCGGCGCGTCATGCTCCATCAGATCAATGCCGATTACACCACCGTCGCCGGCATCCCGCTGCTCAGCGGACGCCTGTTCACCCGCGAAGATGTCGAGGCGCAGCGGCCATTCGCGCTCGTGAATCAGGGTTTCGTGCGCCGCTACTTCAGCGGACGCGATCCGCTCGGCCGGATGATCCGCATTCCCGATTTCAAGACTCCGCCTTCCAATGCGTCGGAGGATTCATTCCAGATCGTCGGGGTAGTACGAGACACGCTCGACTGGGGCTGGCAGGGCGGCGGCGCGGTCACGCCGGAGCTTTACATTCCATTCACCTTTCTCGGACGCGCAAGTCGCGTTATGGTGCTCACTCAGGGAGATCCCTCGCCAGTCGTGGCAGAGGTCAGGAACCAAATCTCCTCCCTCGATCCGAACCAGCCCGTGACCGACGTGCGTACGATGGAAGCCGCATTGAGCGAGGAGCTCATGTCGCAGCCACGTTTCAATCTGGCACTATTCGCCACCTTCGGCGGCCTTGGCTTGTTGCTGGCGGTGGTAGGAGTGTATGGATTAATGTCGCATCTGGTATCAACGCGAACGCACGAAATCGGCGTACGCATCGCTCTCGGAGCCAACTTCCGCCACGTCGCAGGAACGATCCTCGGCGACGGCGCCAAACTACTTGTTGCAGGTGCCTGCATCGGACTCCTCTGCAGCGTCGCCACAGCCCGCCTGATTCGTGAACAAGTCTGGCGAGTCTCTCCCTTCGATCCACTGTCGTTCAGCGTCGTGGTTTTGATTCTTGTGTCAGCCGGTCTACTGGCATGCTTCTGGCCAGCGCTCCGCGCTGCCCGGCTGAATCCGATGACGGCGTTGCGGCATGAGTGAGGCACGCTTTCAAATGTGTTCTCCGTCCCATTCCATGAAGACCGTCTGGGTTCGGCTTTGTGCGCTAAAGGACATGTCCTTCCGGCTGTAGACCTTTGCATCAGGACGCAAGTGCTCGATCTCGAGCAAGGCGATGGGATGGAAGAGTGTTTGCATCGCATGCGCCACCAAAGGCAGACGACTTTGGTTTGAAGTGGTCTAGTCCCAAAATGGGCCGCTTCGTGTAATCATTTCGCGTGCTCGGAAATCCCCGCCGAGAAGGAGGGAATTCATGAGAAGCGCAAAGCTTTTAGTGTTCACGTTCGCTCTGGGTGTGGTCTTCGCGCTTACCGGCACAATGACCGCTCAAAACGGCAAGACGACCTTGGATGGGGGAATTGCCTGGTACAACGCCTGCGATAACAATCAGTCAATCGTGAATGCCCCCGGTTCCACCGAGATCATTTACCAGCAGAACGGTACCCAGGCCACGGTCCACGTTATATTCCACAACAGTACGACCGACCCCGGATATAACCTGAACCTCGAGGCGAACCAGACCTACAATACTGTCGCGTCGAGCTACGATCTGCCGTTCCATTCAGTATGGGCTGGACAGGCTGGCACCTTCACAATGAATGGAACATTGCGGATTGCAGTGGACGCCAGCGGTATGGCTACATCCTCAAACATCCTGATGGATGCCGATCATGCGATGACCACTGCTTGCATACAATAAGCACTATCTGAAAAGCCAACAAAATCAGCCGCATCGGTCATTCGAGACCGACTGTCCCACCTTCGCGCGACGGTGTTGCGCGAGAGTGGGCTTCGATTCGCGCTGAGTCACCGACGTCGTGTAAGCGTGATTTCTTTGAAAGTTTCAATCGCCGTGGCCCCGCTAGATCGCGGTTAGCTCAATATTTCTCTGCGAGGCCGAAGCTTTCCGTCCGCGACATCTTTATTCGTGTCGTGATAGCTGCTGGGTAGGACGTCATGGAGATACCGCCGGCAAAGCATTCATTCTGTGGAACCGCGGCGCTCAACAATAGACGTGGAGAAACCTAGCTGGGTCCTAACCACACGGGCGCAGGACTGATTTGCATATCGCTCAGGGCGGGAGAGAGTGTCGTGCGCTGTCCCGCATCGTCGATCATTACAGTCGGATTCCAGCTTTGAGGAATGGAAAAGGTGGAAGTTCCATTCTGATTCCAAACCACATGTGACGTGACGGTTCCCTGCGACAGGGAGCAGATCCATGTGCCGCCGGCGTCGGAGGAACAAGTGGGAACGTTGGAATTCATCATCCAGCCTCTCACTACCGCAAATGCCTGTGCGGAAGGACGTAAAGTGCCGTCGGCATTGGTCAGCTGCAAACTTACCCAATCGTGATCATCCCACGCATACCAGAAAAAGCGGCCGACTCCGCCACTGGCAGCCAAGAGATAGGCTCGGGCAACATAAGCCGCTTCATCGGCCTGAGTGAAGGTTGGTGGCGAGTGCCATCCGGTTTCCGTGTTCCAAATCGGTTTCGAGGATTGGCCATGCTGTGCGGCGGTGGACTTCACTTGCGCCAGTAGCGTAAGCATGCTTTCCGGCGGATTGGGATGAACGTAGAGGTGATAAGCGATTACGTCGGCTACGGCGCCGCCGCCGGCTGCGAGATACTGATCCAGCCATGCGAGTCCGCCTTGCTCAGTGGCTGCGGGAGACAACACCGTTACCGTTGCATCGACTTGCTTCAGAATTTTGTAAGCCTCAGTTGCGAGTTCCAGCATCTTTGCCGGCGTTCCTGAAAAGAATGTCGGATCGTTAGGCTCATTCCAGATTTCATACGCGTGAATGCGTCCTTTGTAACGGGTTGCAACTGCCTGGACGAAGTCGCGCCAGTCCTGAATATTGGCAGGTTCGGCGGCATTGCCGGGCTGGTAGGCTGAGGGTTCGGTCGGTCGCGCCGAGGCCCATTGCGGGGAAAGTCCGAGAACCATCAACACGTCGACGTTGTTCTGTTGGGCTTTGGAGACAATTGCGTCGAGCTTGGCAAAATTCCACTGCCCCTGGGTTGGTTCCAAACTGGGCCAAGTCACACCTGCGTCCCAGAGGCGCAATGAGCCGAATGCAATCGACGGCCAGTTTGCAATGTCGTGCACGTGCATCCCGAAATATTGCGCAGACACGCCGGACGTCGAGAATGGAGTGGATGGCGTCTGCGGTGAAGAAAATGTCGTCGTGGTGGACTTCTGGCTGTCGCCGCAGCCAATGAAGAAGGCGAGAATTACCAGGAAGATCATCGAGATCGCATATCGAGAATTGGGTTGGGTCACCTGCTCAGGATGACGGAGCGCTTCACCCGGCAGAATAGAACGAATCCCTCAACTGAAGTTACATCCGGTCCAACACTCACGAGCAAAAAAAAAGCCACCCAGATGGGTGGCTTATTCATAGGGTTCGAAGCTGCGGCTTATCCGAACAGCATGGTCGATTCCGGCATCAGTCCTTGTGTATCAAAGCTTCTGAGTCGCGCGCACTGCATGACCACTAATGCCACGTACGCAGGATTCAGAAATGCATAACGTCGCCAGAGGCGTTTGGGTTCGGTGCAGAGTCGGAAAAACCATTCCATTCCGATTCGCTGCAGCCGCGGCGGAGCCTGGCGCAGCTCCCCGGCGATGAACGGAAATGCGGCGCCTACGGCGAGGATCGGCATACTCAAAAGATCGCGGAATTCGTATGCCCACGTTTCCTGCCGAGGGCAGCCGAGTCCCGCAAATACTATGGCTGCTCCGGATTGGCGAATTCGCGTGCTCAAGTCCATCGCTTCCGATTGGGTGAGCCGGCGAAATTTTGAAGCCTCCACGCCGGCGATTTGAAGTGTGGGAAAACGCTCCACCAAATTGCTCTGCATTCGATCAAGCACCGGTTCGGTACTCCCATAAAAGAAGACCGGCACTTGCTCCTCTGCTGCTCGCTGGCAGACGCGAAGCGTGAGCTCGGGACCGTACACGCGATCTTCAAGCCTGGTGCCATACATAAGATTGAGGGCCCATCGAACCGGCTGCCCATCGGGAACGATCAGGTCGAAGCGGTTGAGGCGATAGCGATGTATTGGATCAAGAGCACCGGTCATGACGCCATGGACCGCGAGAGCAGATACTGCGGCGCCCCGACCCTCGCGTGCTGCATCCAGAACGCGCTCCACCGCAGCTTCGTAATCCACAGCGTCGATGAGAATGCCCAAAAGGTTGTGCTTGCCTCGATTGATCATGAAGTTATTCAGGATGGTTGGGCGTTATTGAAGACTAAGCGGCGCGCAGCATGGGGACGCGTTCCACACTCGCCTCGTAGATTTCTTCCAGAATGCGGCGCACATCGTACTCCTGTTCCCATTTCGGGAAATGAGAACGGAATCGGGAGCAGTCGCTGATCCACCATTGATGGTCGCCCTTGCGCGGAGTGTCTACATATTCCCAATCTAACTCTTCGCCTGAGATCTCTTCGCACATTGCGATTGCTTCGAGCATGGAGCAATTGCTGAAGCGCCCGCCGCCCATGTTGTAAACCTCGCCACTGCGGGGAGCGCGATAGAACTCGTCGAAGGCCTGAATCAGGTCGGCGCTGTGAATGTTGTCGCGCACCTGCTTTCCCTTGTAGCCGAAAATTTTGTACGAGTTTCCAGAGACGACGCACTTCATCAGGTAGGAGAGAAAGCCGTGCAGTTGCGTTCCGGAATGGTTTGGTCCGGTGAGGCATCCGCCCCGAAAGCAGGCGGTCTTCATGCCAAAGTACTTGCCATATTCCTGGACAAGCATGTCTGCCGCGAGCTTCGAGACTCCAAACAGGCTATGCAGGGTGTGATCTACCGACATCGTCTCCGGAATTCCCTCTGTGTAGGCATGCGATGGATTGATCTCCCAGCGCGAATCAAGCTCGATAAGAGGCAGAGAATTGGGTGTGTCTCCGTAGACTTTGTTCGTCGACATGTAAATGAACACGGCATCCGGGCAGTAACGACGCGTGGCCTCGAGCAACGAGGAGGTTCCATTTGTGTTGACGGCGAGATCGGTGACGGGATCGGTGGCCGCCCAATCATGCGAGGGCTGCGCTGCCGCATGAATAATGAGATCGATTTCGTTGCCGGCTCGGCGAAAGATTCCGGATATCTCTTCGGTGTTGCGGATGTCGACCTCGCGATGGATATAGTTGCGATATTTGTTTTCGAGGCGCTCGCGTACCCATCGCGTCGAGGCTTCGGCGCCGAAGAAGTAGCTGCGCATGTCATTGTCGATGCCAATTACATCCCAACCTTGCGAAGCGTAATAGGCGGCTGCCTCCGATCCCACCAAACCGGCAGAGCCAGTGATAATTGCGAGACTCATGTGAATTCTCCTGAACTTCTAGCGAAAATGACTTTCAAACCTTGGCTACGCGGCAGCTGGGGCGGTGACAGCAACGGACGAATTGCGAATGCTTAGGACGTGCTCATAGATCGCGATGAGAGCGCGATAATTTGCTTCTGCCGTGTACTTGCGCTCGAACTCCTGGCGAGCGTTTCGGCCCATACGGACCAGCGCTTCCTCATCCGGCCACAGACTGCGGATCGTATGGGCAAGGTCATCCGCGTCCGCCGGTCGAAAGCGGAGGCCAGTATGTCCGTTCTGCACGAGTTCCCGCATGGCGCCGTGATCGGATGCGACCACAGGCACTCCAGACGCATAGCCTTCGATGATTCCCATTCCGAAACTCTCGTAAGTAATACTGGGAAAGACGAGAAGTCGTGCGCGCTGTAGATGAGTAAATACTTGCATGCGAGGAACGTTCCCGGTGAACTGCACGTTCAGTTTCTTTTCTCGGCAGACAGCTTCGAGTTCGGCGCGCTCCGGTCCGTCACCGACTATTCGTAACGGAATATCTCCGAGCTGCTCCCAGGCTTTGAGAATCGTTGCAATTCCCTTTTCCGGGGAGAGCCGTCCGACGAAAATGGCATAGCGCTCGCGATGACTGATAACTCCGGGATCGGGTTCCACGAAATGCGGTTTGACCGTGATCCTCTCTGGAGCTAGTCCGCCCGAGATCAACTTCTCGCGTAAGAAATTACTGGGTGCAATGCAGCGATCGATGGCATGCGTCCACGTTCCGCGATGCCAGTGGTAGGCAACAGCAGAGGCGGCAACGCTCGTAGCGAGGCGCGAGGAACGATAACAACCACGCGCGATGCCATGCCACATGTTTCCTCCGGCACAACTCTCGCAAGGATGGCCGTCGCGATAGAACGCAGTGTTGGGACACAGCAGCCGGTAGTTATGCACTGTGTGCACCACCGGAACTTGCATGTCTTTGCACGCCCAGAAGACAGAAGGCGATATGACCAAAGACGTGTTGTGTACATGCACGATATCGGGCGACAGCCGTCTCAAAAGCTGCGAAAACTCAGAGTAGGTCGTGCGCGACCAAACCGCCGCAGCCGCTCCCAGCACGCGAGGCAGCGCGCCCTTGGACTCTAACTCATCGTTGCTGCGTTCGTAGCTGAAGACGTGATGCCCATGCTTTTCGAGTAGCGACTTCTCCTGAGCAAAGACGACGTCTTCGCCGCCAGGATAGTGATAGTAATTGTGAGCGGTAAGGATTTTCACTTCGGGACCGCTGATTCAGGCAATTTGCGGAAGGCAAACAGAATTCGACGAAAGAGTATCGACTGTTCGTACATATCGAACTTCGGGGCGACCGGCGACATATTGCAACATCTGTTCGAGCTCTCCCCAGAGGCCATGCTCGTCGATCTCCCAGGAATGGCCGTATAGGTGCCAGACGCCGCCTTCGCGGAGCGCACGATCGAAGAGGCGACATCCAAGCTCTACCCACGAATTGCAATTGCGGAACGACACGCAGTAGTCGACGAGATCGCGCACTCCGCTTCTCCGCAACAGATTCCTCAGATACGCAGAACGAGCATGGCGATAAACCTGCAGCGTCGTGGGAATATGCAGCGAGTGGAACTCCGGCTTCGTGTAAAGCATGCGAATTGTACGGGCACCGTCATAACCTGCATGCTCGACTTCACGGGTGATCTCCGAGTTATATCTGCCTATGGGATAACAAAAGAGCCGTACCCGACGGCCGATGAGCTGTTCAAGTTCCACTTTGGAATCCGCGATTTCCCAGCGAAGCTCCCTTCGCGGGACAGCCAACAGATTACGGTGCAGCATACCGTGGCTGCCGATCTCGAAACCGCCGTCGGAGAGACTACGTAAATCACCAGCACTGAGACGAGGATGAGTCTGATTACGGAGTGGAACAAAAAATGTACCTGTCATTCCATGACGGACAAGCATCTCAGCGACGCGCAGATCCAACGGATGCCCGTCGTCCCAACTTGTAGTTACCAGCGTTTGTGGCACGATCGTCTAAGCCTCAACCGGAGAGTAGTGAACCACAGCAGCACGCACATCTGGAGATTCGGGCACGGCAGTCTTGCGCAGGCCTTCGCTCAACACGAGCAATGCGCCAAAGACTAAGAAGACACAGGAAGGGCGTCCACCAAAAGTGGGTTCGACGAAACCATTCAGCAGTAGAAAGCTGTACAGGGCGAAACAGCCTGAAGCCAAGGTGCGCAAGCCAGGCTCGTGACTGTTCCGGAGCACACGCCAGAGGTTGCGTATGATACATGCATTCATCGCGAGTACGAGCAATAGGCCGATACATCCGTTGTTATAGAGAACCTCGAGAAATGCGTTGTGCATTTGGCCGGCATCCCAATCCAGATCTACCGATTCAGATATGAATTTCGAAGACATGAAGCCATGTCCCAGAATGGGACTTGCCTTAATTGCCGGCACGGCAAGCTCCCACAATTCTGTTCTACCCGTGAGCGTGTCGACTCTTTCATGTTCGCCATAATCCTGAAAGTAAGAACCGATCGGCGTGAGAAAAAATACCAGTATTGCCGCTGTCGCTACCAGCAGCAGCCATCCGGCGCCTGTCTTGATGCGTTTTTGCAATAAGAAGAACAACAGAGTGCAGGCGACACAGGACAGGATCGCAGCCTTTCCCACAGCTAAAAGCATCACCGCCGCTGCCAGCATAGACACCACCATCCGGCCGCGCCGACGGTCCAGAGCATGCAACGTGATTCCCAGAATGACAAGCAAGCCCGCGTGCTGGGACAGATCTACAGGGTGGATATTGGTGTTGAGGCGAAACTCCGGGGGTTGGTCGCCTGTAAATCCGCGCCAGCCGAAAATACTTGTCGGATGCGTAAGGGTGCTCGCCAGCGGTACGAATACCAGAACTACATAGGCCCAGTAGAGTGATTTCCAAAGCGTCAGATGATTGCCGTTTTTGTTAAGTTCACCAGCGCAACTTATGAGGATCATCACAGCCACCAGCAGCTTGAAAGCCCATGCCAGAGCAAACAGAGGAGCAGGGGAATATGCGCAGGAAAAGATAGCCACCACGACGAACATCAGCAGCCATTTCGTTTGTCCCTTGAAGACACTTGCAGTAAGTCCTCGCCTCGCCAGTACGGTCGAAATGACGATAAATAGTAGTATCCAGACAAAGACCTCACCATAAGCGGAGCTCGAAAAGCTACCTTCGAGGCTCGATTCCGAAAGTCCCTTGCGAACGAACAGCTGCTCGGAAATGATGATGAACCACCAGCAATAAATTCCAAGCACGAAGGTGAGGTTTTCGCGGAATCTCATTCGACCAAAACACGCGATCAATCCGATACAAAAGCAGATTCCGACAACGCTAGTGAAAACCAGAGCACCGGAGAGCGACGAAAAAGGGAGCACCGCCAGCAGGAATACCGTCGCGCTACCCACAAGGACGAGCGTCGCCAGCATCTTCAAAGACCCTTGCGAGGAACGAAGATTCAATGGGTTTTGCAAAAGCATGGTTGGCTAATCAAGAGGCTTTGGCATCGGGAATTGCGTTCAGGCTGAAAGCGGCTGCTGGCTCAAGCTCCTCCGGAGACGCAATCTCTGTCGATTCGATTCCTCTCCTCATCAGCAACCAGGTCGCGATCAACGTGACAACGTTCGCAATGATGAAGCTGAAGATCACGCCGGCAACTCCCCATAGCCAGGTAGCGGGAATACCAATTGCGATCGCAATCACTCCGGAGGCGGCAGAAGCGTAAAAAACTGAAGCAGGAGACCGCATGGCCCGCAATGCAATTACCAAGGCGAAGATTACAGTGCTGAGAACTGAAGACAACGCCATCCAGGGGAGCAATGAAATGAGCGAAGTGTACTTGCCCGCGTACAAGAGCTGAAAAAGCTGATGGCGCAGGCCCAGCACGAAGATCCAGTAAAGCACTGATCCAGTTGCGAACAGGTAGCAGATCTTACGAGTAAATGCCTTTGCCGCTTCTTGCCCATGCTCAGAGTGGATACGAGCTGTATAAGGCAGTAACAGCAGACCTAGAGCCAGCGCGACTCTCTGCAATGGCAGCGATAGATTCAGAAGCGCGCGAATATCTCCAGCGGCCGCGATCCCCTGAGTTCCACTTAGGACCGCATAGTAGATGTTCTGCGGTACCCACATCGCGAGAGCCCCAGCGAGTGCCCAACCTCCATAGCGCAGATGCTGTCCACATTCGACTCGAAAGCTCGCATCCACCGGCTCACGATGGAACTGCGGACGCAACCGCCAGAACATTGCGGCTGTGGTGATCAAAGCCGCAATTCCCATCACGACAAACGCCATGAAAGAGGTGACCTCTCCCAGACGACGAACAACGATTAATCCCCCGATCGTCACCACCGTGTACACAACAGCTCCACCTGCAGCAGGTCCGGGAGCATGCTCGAGGTAAAAGGCGCGTCGCGCCATCCATAGCGACATCACAAACGGAGAGGCGAGCGTGACACCCCACAAAGCAGCTCCCAACTGCTGCCCACTCGCAAATTGCTGAGTTATGAGAGCCGACAGAGCCAGCGGCACCGTGATCGCCACCAGCAAGCCGTTCTGCATATGGAGCAGCGAGCCGTAGTAGCGCTTCAACCGCGAGCCTGAATAAGCGCCTCCGAAGACGCTCATCGGCTCGAGCAAAACCGATTGCTGCAATTGCGACAGCAGGAGGAATACCGCGAACGCCAGTGCAAAAGCCCCGTATTCCTCAGGCGAAGCCCAACGCGCCAGGAGAATACTGACCAGAAAATTCGAGCCTGAAATGAATGCCTGGTCAATGATGGCAATCGACCCTTTGCCCGCTAAGGCTTTTATCGATCCGGTCTCACCGTCAAACATATGTGATCTCGCAGCGGGCGCGCGCCCGCTTGACAGAAGGTATAAACAGCGCTCCCGCTTGAGAGCTATGTGGCTTTGGCGGAATCGGTTGTGACGGACGTAGTGTTCCCAGCATGGGACGATACGGAAAAGAGTTTCGAGCACACACGCACGCAAAGGCGCCTTGTGGAAGAGGCAAGCACTCGCTTGATTCTGCCGAATACCGGACGCATATCGTCGGCCGCCAGGTATGCGGTCTCGCGAACTCCGCGAAATGATGTGAGCCATTGGCGGGCGCTTAGCTTGCCATCACGCCAGTAGCGGAGTGACGAACTCAGATCACGATCTTCGACTAGCCATTTCCGCCCTTCACACAGGTGCGTAGCCGGGACTTGCTGCGCTGTCATGTGGAGATAGAAAGCGCGAGCAACATCCAGTCCGTTATTGCCGACAAAAAGGCGGAAGGTGGCGCCGATTCTGGGATTGACGTCGAGAACCTTGTATTGCCCGTCGCGCGCGTCGTAACGATAGCCAATATCGAGTACGCCGCGATATCCAATGGCTTTCATGAATGATCGCGTGAGGAAATCCACCGTGTCATTTCTGACGCAGATGCCAAGGCTGGTGTAGCCGGTGTAGGCGGGACACTGACGAATCTTCTTGCCGGTGAATCCCGCCAGGCAGTCGGAGTTCTGGTTGAAGTAACCATTGAACATCCAGACGCTGTCTTCGCCGCCGGGAATGTACTCCTGCAACATGAGATTCGGTTCTGCTGTGTCCTCCACTCGCCCGTAAAGTTCCAACAACTCCTGCGCGGAATTCACGATGAACATCTTCTTGCCTACTTGCTCGCACAGACGGGTGCCATCGATGGCCTTGAGCATCACCGGAAAGACTGCACGACGAAGGAATGCGTTCACGTCGTTCAGGTTCTGAGGGAAGACGGTTTCAGGAGTGGGGATCCCCATGCGCTTGGCGAGCAGATACATTTCCTTCTTGCTGCAGAGCGACCTGACCAGTCCTTCCGGCTGTTCCGGAAACCGGAAGCATTCGCGCAGGCGTCCGGCATTTCTGGCAACAAACATTGCCGCGTAGTCGGTTGTTGGGATGAGGAGCGGCTTCCCATCAATCTTCTTACTTACCTCACACAGGAACTCGATCGATTCCAGTTCGGGCTTGTCATCGATGCTCCAGATAAACGGTTCGCGGTTATATCGCGAGTTGAATACCGGAGAATTAGGTACACCTTCGATGGTGTAGACGGGGATTCCAAGCCGTCCCAGTGAGCGCGCGATGCCAAGACCCGCGTAAGCAATCGAGCGCAGGATTACCACCGGAGTTGAGTTATTCAAGTTCGGGATCACGCGGCCTCCGGTTCCGAATCGCCTGCCAACGTTCCCGATGCTGTTGCAACGACGTGCGGGTGTGATTGTGGACGAATGCGAAGGAGCCCGTTACAGGCACGGCGAACGAATTCGCAAGCGTCATCTGCAACCCGAAGAAGAACTGGAAGGGGATCATCTGCGGCGAAGTAGGCAGTGTCTTCGATGCGCTGCAATGAACCCAGCCATTGCGACAGGGTGAGGCGACCCGCCCTTAGATAACGCAGAGAGGAAGCTACATCGAGGTCGCCAACAATCCACTTTCGTCCTTCCTTGATAGCCGCCGGGGGTACTCTCTGTCCGGTAACGTCGAGATAGTAGAGTCTGACGAGGTCCATCCCATTCTGGGCAGTGAACAGCTGAAAAGTAGCTCCTATGCGAGGGTTTACATCGAGGATCTTGTACTGGCCGTCACGTTGGTCATAGCGAAAATCGATGTCGACGAGCCCGTTATAGTTGAGAGCTCTCAGGAATTGAGTCGCGGTTTCCTGGACCACCGGATTTGCCAGACAAACACCCAGGCACGTATAACCACTGAACGCAGGGCACTGCCGCAGCTTTTTGCCCGTAAATGCAGCTATGCATTCCGAGCGTTGGTTGAAGTAGCCATTGAACATCCAAACTGAGTCGTCTTCACCGTCAATGTATTCCTGAAGAATCAAGTTTGGACTGACTGGATCCTCGAGCGAGTCATAAAGGTGGAGCAACTCGTCGATGCGATGCACGATGAACATCTTCTTCCCACAGTAGCGACTCAAGCGCGTTCCATCGATCGCCTTCAGGACGACAGGGAATCTCATTGTTTGGGCAAAGTGCAGCACGTCTTCCCGGGTGCGCGGCAACAGGGTCTCAACCGTCGGTACTCCAATTCGCTTCGCTAGCAGATACATTTCCCATTTGCTGTAAAGCTTGCTCAGGAGGTCTGAAGACTGTTCCGGGAAGAGAAACCAGCGCCTCAATTTTTCCGCATGATCGGCGATGAAAATGGCAGCGTAATCCGTGCTTGGGATAAGGACGGACTTCGTGCCAAGTCTTTCTGCGAATTCGTGCAGTTGATCGAGAGCCTGGGCTGCAGGTGCGGTCTCGACGTCCAGCTTTACAACGCCCCGGTTGTAGCGCGAGTAAATTGCCGGAGTCCAAGGACTAGCCTCGATCGTATACGCCGGGATTCCCAGCCGGCCCAGGCTGCGCACAATTCCGAGTCCCCC
The DNA here is from genome assembly GCA_035764005.1 of Terriglobales bacterium. Taxonomy (NCBI): domain Bacteria; kingdom Pseudomonadati; phylum Acidobacteriota; class Terriglobia; order Terriglobales; species Terriglobales bacterium. The sequence continues at coordinate 99,049 of DASTZZ010000124.1, read as the reverse complement.
ATGCGCCACCGACTTGAGCACTACCGCTGGGGTGGAGTTGTCGATGTTCGCAATCGTATGCTTGCTGGAATGCTCAGTTTTAGACGGAGCCATCAATCACCGCGGTTTCTTAGCACGAATGAACAAAGCGCGATCATGGAAGCCAGGATGCTCTGGCGATGCAGTATCGGATATGAACTCCTGCGTCTTTACCTCTTCCCAACCTTCAGTTTCGAGAATGTGCTTGTACTCCGAGATGCTGCGCAGATGCACAGGTACTCGAACCCAATCTGGGAATTCCAGCGATCCAAGATTTTCCTTGTAGAGGCAGAACAGCAGGAACAATTCTCGACCCGGCTGCAGTACGCGCATGAGCTCCCGCAGCACCATTCCCTGGTTTTCGAAGTAATAAAAAGATTCGATACAAAACGCGTTCGTAAAGGAGTTCGAAGTAAAGGGCAACGCGTGAGCTTGTCCGCACCGAAAGCTCAGATTGGGAAAGGTGGCGCTCTTCAAGGAGGCCCGCTGGATCATCCCGTCGGCGATATCGATGCCAACGATCTGACAGCTGGGGCCAACTCGGCCCGCAAGGAGCCGGCTGGCCCATCCTTCTCCGCACGCGAGATCCAAGATGCGGGCGTCAGGTGTGAACTGGATAGCATTGAACATTCGATCGGCAAACGGCAGATGTTCGCGTTCCATCCGCTCCCCACGCCCGTTGCCCGCCCACAGGTTAAACTCATGACGCAGTCGCACCGGCAGCGGCCTTCGCGTCAACATGCCCCATGCGACTCGGAATTTCAGTACAGAAGTTTGCAAATTCATACGTTGTGATTTATTTGGCGATCTCGAACTCAAGACCAGAGAGGTGTGTCCCACAATTTCAGCTTCTGCCCAATTCCCATTTCAGAAGCGCGGCAGAATATGTCCCAACCAAGGGCTACATCCTCAACACCCATTCCCATATGCGCGAAATGGATGCGTTCGCGATCGTCTTCCCGCCCCGGCTTCTCGCCTAGCATCACCTGCGCCAATGTGGCGTGTATGTCGCTGTCTGCCAGACAACCCTGGTTATGCATGATCGCTGGCGTGATGATGCCGCGATGCTTGATGACTTCCCAGTTGTCGACGATCAATTTGCTGGATTGCCGGATCACTTCGAATTCGCACTCGTGTCCGGAGAGCTGGATGCTGAGCGCGCCAGGTTTGATGTGCTCGGCGCGCATAAGAGGTTCGCCGGCCGTGGTAATGGTTAAAGCCACATCGGCGTCGGCCAGAGCAGCGGGTATGCTGCTGGCTCTCACCACAGGAGCTTGCCAGCGCTCGCGGCATTCTTCGATGAGCGCTTCGGCGTGTTCCTGAGTGCGATTGAATATAGCGATTTCTTCAATGTCGGGCAGAGCGGAAATCAACCCGAGGATCTGAGTGCGAGCTTGCACACCGGCTCCGATCATGCCGATCTTATGGACGGAACCTGCGGCTAGATTTTTTGCCCCAAGACCGGTCATCGCGCCGGTGCGCATGGCGCTGACCAGGGTCCCATCGAGGATCGCGACAGGAAAACCCGTCTCCGGCGAGTTCAGCACAATAACTGCGCTAGCTCGCGGCAATCCTAAAGAGCGGTTTGTCGGAAAACTCCCGATCCACTTCATTCCGACAGCCGGTCTATGTCCCTTAATCGATGCAAACAACGCATTGAAGCGGCCTCGATTTTCGCTCTCAACACTTTCCTCGCTGCGCAGAACAACTTTGTGCGGTTGTACGCATTTTCCTAATTCGAGAAGAATGAGCGCTTCCTGAATGACGTCGAAGGCTCGATGCATGTCGAGTATGCCCGCGGCGAGAATTGCACTTTGATCCAGAAAGCAAAACTCAGCGGCACAACTGATTTGTGGTTCGAATAGGCTGATTGCATTGGCGGTAGCCGTCATAAAACTCCTGTTGCTTTGCAGCTTGGCTTGGGAATTGTTGAGAAGTGGATTGACGATGTGCGTCGTTGCGTATTCGAGATCTACTGTCCAGTTCCTCGGAGAACGACTGGGATGGTCTGCAGAAGAATTTTGCAGTCGAGCCATAGACTCCAGTTCTCGATATATGTCAGATCAAGTGCCATATTGAGATCGAATGAAGGGTCTCGTCGCGCCTTAACCTGCCACAGTCCAGTAATGCCCGGACGCACCTGCAGGCGACGGCGATGTTCGAGCTGGTAGCGTTCATAGTCGTCTACTGGATGCGGCCGCGGGCCCACCAGGCTCATGTCTCCGCAAAGAACATTCCAGAGCTGAGGTATCTCGTCGAGGCTGCTCTTGCGCAGCAGCCGGCCTATGCGTGTGATACGTGGATCAAACGATAGTTTGAAGAATGGTCCTGACCTCTGATTCCTGGCTCGAAGTTCCTCTTTCATCTCATCCGCGTTGGAGATCATGGTGCGCAGCTTCCAGCAACAGAATTTCCGTCCTCTTCTCCCAATTCGGCTCGCGCAATAGAAGGCCGGGCCGGGTGAATCCAGTTTCACCAGCAACGCCAGAGCACCAATAAGAGGAATTACGATGGGTGCGGCACAGAGCGATAACATCACGTCCAAAGAGCGTTTTAGAAAAAGTGCGACTGCGGGAATCGGCTCACGATGCAGTGAGAAGACCGGCAACTCTCCCAGGAGCTCGACTTGTGGACGCACCATTGCCGGCTCCCAAAATTCGGGAACTACTTTTACATTCCAGTGATTCCGGCGTGCCTGATCGGTAAGTTTCCAGACGAGTGCGCGATCATAAGGGGGTGCGATGAAAATGTCATCGATGTACTCCGCCCGCGCAATCTCTGCCAACTGAGCCACAGTTCCAGCCACTCGAATTCCGTTCGAATGCGCGCGATCGTCGAGAAACCCGCGCACAACGAACCCCCAATGCGGATTCGCCGAGATCGAGTGCGCCAAGGCGGTCCCGGAGGCATTGGCGCCAACGATCAGCACGTTGCGCATTGTGCCCGTATCAACACGGTGACTGGCGGTGTGCCGACCCCATGCCCGCCACGCGGCGAATGCGCCAATATTCATCGCTCCCATGCAGCCGATTGCCGGCAGAGAAAGAGGCTGGCCGGCCCACAGAACAAATGCTCCGCAGACCATCGAGGCAAGGCCAACAGACTTGGCGATCGCCAGGGTTTCCCCGATGTTCCGACGCCGCAGCCGATACAAGCCCAAGCTATGAGCGCACAGAAGTGTCAGAGCCACATACAGCATCAGCAGCGCGCGGAGTTGATTCAGCAACGAAAAGCTGATTGCGCTGTTGCTGGTACTAATGTGGAACATAACTGACGCGCTTACTGCAGCAAACAGCAGATCAATAGCAATCGGAGAAAATTCAATAGGACTACCAGCAGAACTTTCTCGCCAGCGTACGCTTCCCTCTGGCGAATTGTTCGCGGCAACCAACGACAATCCCGTGCCGGATTTCGGCGGCTCAACAGAAATGGGCAGAGAGGCCGTTTCTGCTACATCCGGAAGTAAGGAAAGGGAATCTGGAGCGCCGCTGGGAATGCTTGCCATGTTCTGGGTACTGGATTTCTTTGGCTCCCTGCTGTTTGGCAGGGCTTTATCAGGTGTTCAGTACTAGATAGGTTCTACGTCGTAGTCGTCAGCGCGAATCGCGATGGAACGCTGAATTGGATCAGCGGAGATCACCAGGGTGCGATTTGACTTCACTTCGGACAGTATGCCTTCGACTCCATCCAGGCAGCCTCCGCGAACGCGCACACGTTGGCCGGCGCAAAGAAAGGGATGCTCCCAATATGGGACATTTTGATTGAGCAACAGACGGATGCTCGTGATTTGCTCCTTAGGTATCGGTAACGGTTCGCAGCCGGAGCTCACGATGCGCACGATTCCTGGAGTCCGAAGTACTCTGACAAATTGTTCCGCAGAAGAAGGCATGTACACAAACGTGTAACAAGGGAACAAAGGAAACTGTATTTTTTTGTTGCGATCGCTCCATCGCTGTACTTTACTGACCACCGGCAGAAATGTATCGATATTCTTGCCGCGCAACAGAGTATCCACCTTTTTCTCATGGCGGGCGCGCGTGTGGACCGCAAACCAGGAACCTTCGTGTGCGCGGCTGCCTGTCGCGCCAGCTGTTGTGAATGGAGTTTCTGTCTGGGTGGCCATAGCTTCGCCCTCTGAGTCACATCTCGGTGACCCTGAAAACAAACTCACTTTCGATCGAGCGTGTACAGCACAGCCGAATAACGGCTGCTACTGGGGAACTTACAGCCAGCTATAAATCGCGCTCGGAACCGGGAACGTGCGTTGGTTCAACACAGCTCCCAACACGCGTACGCCGGCTCCGGCAAAGTCCCCAACAATCTTGCTTGCAGTCGCCCGCCGGCTAACATTTGCCTTGAGCACGAGCGCCACACCATCACTAATTGCCCCGAGCACCAGCGAATCCGTATACAACGATGCCGCCGGAGAATCGACGAGTACGTAATCAAAGTTCTCACGCAATTCGTTGACGTATGCTGCGAGTCTCTCGGAGGCAAGCAGCGTGTGCGCATCCGGAACTTCTGTGCCCGCTGATACCATCCAAAGCCTTTCGTGTTCCAACGGCCGCGCGAAACTGTTAATCGTTCCTACTTCAAGTAGCGCATCCACCAGCCCTGCCTGATTTTCAACTCCGAAACCCAGGTGCAATGCCGGATGGCGCAGGTTCGCGTCGACCAGGCAAACCGAACCGGTGGTCTTCGAAGCGAGCAACGCTCCAGCGCGCGAACATAGCGATGTGGCTCCGCTGCCGGCGTCCAGGCCGGTGAACACCACGACTCGGGGGCTGGGTTGCGTTTCGAAGAACAGGGAGTGCACAAGTTTTTCTTCTTCGAGTTCGCGAACGGTGAGCAGATCGGCGGTGCGCTCCTGCGGGATCAACCGCGCCTTTTCAGCGGCAGGTTCATGGAAGACGGGCGTTGCTAAGACGTTCGCGGAGACGTCCGCGTTCGTTGGACCGTTCAGTTGGTGCAAGAGCTCGAAATTTCGGCTCATACGTTCGCTCCTTCCATGTAGCCGGCTCCGGCCTGCTCTACAATCTGGCGCGGCGAAATCTCGGGCACTCGCGGTGATTCTGACTTCACGGTCATCGCGGGAAGGCGGTCGCGAGTAATTTCAAGACCTGTCAGCCGGATCACAAAAGCAGAGATACCTCTCAACTGCCTGCCAACTTCACGTCCAAGGGCATCGAGCCGAGCGCTTCTCGACCGCAGCCTCTTTCTCGCGACTGCCAGGGAGGAAGCTGACCGATTACGCTCGCGGCGCGGAACAGCCCTGGGTGTTAGCTTCACAGGTGGTTTGCTGGTATCGACGTTGTAGCTGGGCAGCGCCGCTGAACGAAGATCGCGAATCCCCATGCTTTCGGGAGAAATTGGCGCCGTGTTCATTGCGGCGGCCTCGCTCGCAATCCAGTGTGCCGATGCCCGAATCGGAACAGCAGCCCGCGGTTCCGGCGGAAGTACCGGGAGTTCGATCGGGATTATGTCGTTGCTCTCGGGATTGGTTGTACCGTCGGCGTAGAGATCCACCAGCTCAAGATCGTGGGCGACTTCGCTTACGACGTCGCCATCAATCCCAGTCTTCTTCATCGCGAAAGCCAGCGACAGCGCGTTGAAACAATAGTTATTGATAATGCGCGGGATTCCACGGCTTCGCACCGCGATCATGCCTACGGCTTCAGGCGAAAATAGTGCAGGACCTGCATAGCCCGCGACCTGCAGGCGACGTGCGATATAAGTCGCCACATCTTTTCCGGTGAGAGGCCGAATCTGAATGATCATCGACAAGCGCTGACGCAGTTGTATCAACTCGGGACTTCCGATCTTCTGCGACAACTGCGGCTGCCCCGCGAGGATGATCTGCATGAGCTTGCGGCTGGGACACTCAAAGTCCGATAGCAGACGCACTGTTTCCAAAACGGATTTATCGAGATTCTGAGCCTCGTCGATAATCACCACGACTCGACGTCCAGCACGAGCTTCCCTCAGCAGTTCTTCTTTTAATTGTTCGTGCATCTGGATGGGATCGTATGCCTGTACTTTCAATCCGAGATCGGTGAGCAAGTAGCCAAGCAATTCGCGTGAGTCGCATTGCGTCTGGAATAGAAATGCGGTACGAACGCCGCTCCCGAGCTGCTCCAGGAGATGGAAGAGCAGCATCGTCTTTCCCATTCCGGGCTGAGCGACCATGGCCATGAAAGCCCGCTCTGACTGAACTCCGTAGAGCAGAGAGGCCATCGCTTCGCGGTGCGTATCAGACGGATAAAAGAAGCGCGGATCGGGCGTAACACCGAATGGCTGTTCTCGAAGGCGGAAGTAGTCGAGCAGCATCACGCGACCTCCTGGCCGGACTCGAGGTTCGGCAAATCTGTTTCCAGTTCCAGTGGAGGACAGTAAGGAACGGCGGCGATGACGGGCAGGCGGAGCTCACGCCTGATCTCTTCCGGCGTGCGGAAGCTGTCATCGAAGTATTCGGCGCCGAAAGTAGATCCCACAGCCGCCAGAAGCGCAAACATCGTTCCGATCAGCAGATACCAGCCTCCGGAGTGAGCCGGCAGCGCCGGCACGAGCGGCTCCTGCGCAATCGCCACGTTAAGGATCCGGCGGCGGTCGAGGGCGTCGGTGATGCGCGATTCCTCTCGTTTTTTCAGGTAGAGCAGATAATTTTGCTCGGCTGCTTTCGCTGCTCGCAGCAGATCCTGCTGCACGATGCCTTTATCGTTGAGCAAGCGCGCTCTCGATTGGAAGCTGGCAACCGATGTGCGTTGCTCGTCTTCGCGTGCCCTGAGTCCACTCAAGTCGGCATTTGCCTTTGCCAGCTCTCCACGTACCCAGGCTTCCGTAGGATTCTGATCCGTGGTCTCTTCCCGAACCGGGCGGGCATTCTCGGCCGCAATCGCAGTTTGCGTCTCGGTGATCTGGCGGTCGACTTCCTGTACAAGTGGATAGCTCGGCTGAAATTTCGTCAGCAACTCGGTCCTCTTCAATTGCAGGTTCAGCAGTGTGCTCTTGAGTTGCTGCATGAGCTGCGGATTGTCTCCCTCGCGCAACTGCGTGGTGATCCTCGCAGGCATAGATCTTTGCAAACGTTTGAGAGCGTCGATCCTGTCTTCGGCTTCACCGATAGCAGCCCGCGTCTGTTCGAGCGACAGGCTGATGTCCGAAAGCTTGTCCAAGGTATTGTCCCGTTCCATTTCGGGAGCAACCACGCGTTGTGCGCGGTTGAACGCCTGCAGCCGCTCCTCCGCCTCGGTCAGCTCCTTCTTGGCTTCCTCAGTCTGTTGCGCGAAAAACACATACTGGCCGCCGGGACGCATGACCTGGGTATGTTTTTCCAGATAGAGATTTGCCAAAGAGGAGAGAACGTCAGCAGCCTGCTTCGGATTGCGCGACGAAAGCGTGACATTCACGATGTTGGTCTTGCGTACAGCTTCGACCTGCAGGTGCGAGCGAAGTTTTCGAACCGCAATCGCAACCTTTCGTTCCTGATCATTTTTGTGGAACCAGGAAGAGCCGACCGATTTCTCGAGATGATTGGCCAGTACGACCTGTTGTAAGAGATCCTCGCTGGTCAGCAACTCCACCTCCGAGTTCATCTCCTGCTCGGTGATCTCCGGACTCGCGATCTGAATCTGGCTGGTGCTTTGGTCGCCGCTGATGACTGGATCAACGCGTTCACGTTTCACCAGGAATTTCATCTCCGCCCGATAGCTGGGCAGAATCAGCGCCGCAATCAACGCTCCGAGAAAAACGCCGGCGAAGCAGAGGGTAGCCACCCGACGATGTCGGAAGATAATGACCGCCACTTCGCGCGCGGTGTATGACCGTATCCCATCGCTCTTCGTGCTCAGTACTAGGGCTTCTGGCATGGCGTGCTCCTTCATGGGATCGGCGAGTACATGCTGAGACCCGCCGTAGGAATGAATTTGCGAATCTTGGAAACACGATTTTGTGGAACGAAAATCATGTCCCCCGGTTGCAGATGAATGTCCTCGGCCAGAGTTTTGTGGTTCAGCATCTTCTTTACATCGATCACCTTCGCTTGTGCCCAATCCTGCGATACTCGACGGAAGAGCAGCACCTGCGAGTGCTTCGATTCTTCGGTGAGGCCGCCTGCCTGCGCGAGAGCCTCCACCAGAGTCACGTCTCCGCGCATCTCGTACTTGCCTGGGTGCGCAACCATTCCTCCCGCGGTGAAGAATGGCTTCTCGAAATCCTTCAGATCGACCGTGATGATCGGATCGTGCAGGAATTTGCTGTAGGCAGTCGTTACCGATTCTCTGAATTTAGGAACGGACTCCCCAGCCACGTAAAAATCGCCTACTTGCTTTAGCGTGACGAATCCATCCGGTTGCACCGAGATCTGCTGGTTCAATTCGGGACTCAACTCAAATGTGAGCTCGAGCACATCTCCGGGACGCAATTTGTATCGGGGATGACGCTCAGTAAATTGCGGAGAGACCGTGCCTTCCGGCTCTGGGCTCGCTTGCGAGGGCAACTCACTCGCGGTCGCCAATGTCGACTGGGAATAGCCATGGCCGATTCCACACATCAGACATACGCAGACCATCAATGCGGTACGAAGTCTCATCGCGAACCTCCTGCCTGCGCGCCCGTGTCCTGTTCCCTGGCGCGCGCTTGTTGCTGATCGGCGATCAGTCGAACCCACTCCGCTTTATCGGCTTCGGCAGTGAGCAGGAACGGTGAGCCCTGGATAGCGAAGCCGTTTGCATATTCCTCACCAGGGGAATTTGCAATACGGACCACAGGACCGGCAGCGCGCAGACGGCGAATCGAATCGCGGCTATAAGAAGGAGGCAGCATCACCTCACACCAAACCTGCGCCTCGGCGGGCGGACACTCGCCGCCCAGCACCAGCATTCCGTTTGCAGAGATGTCTCGAATAAACCCCGCCGCATGAGCACACTCTCCGGAGCTTTCGCGCCACATATAGGTAACGGGCAGATCGAGTCGATACCGCGCACACTTTCTTTTGTCCACGTGCACCTGCCGATTTCGGTCATCACCGGGTGGCGCTCCCAGTGATTACCTGGTTAACTCGTTCGAACAATTCGATGGGATCTCTCAGGGCCGCAGCTAGATTCAGAGTTCCCTCAGTTGAAAAACTTTCGTGCTCGACGTTCCAGAGGGTTTTCTGTCTCCGGTGCAGATAGAGAAGATTTACTCCTGCGAGGCAGAGCAAGTCGTCTCAGAAACGGACGGGCGCCATTATCGGCCGTTTACAAATAAAGGAAGGAGATGGGTGAGGGCCGCGCAAAAAAATGAACAGGAGTGTCACCGAACTCTCCGAATCCGACAGGGGGAGCCCGGCATAGGGGCGTTCTCCACGGCAATGGGCAGCCCTTTACTAAACTGTGAACATCTGGAACATCTCGGGACAGGAACTCTGAATCAATAACATGTCAGAGCAGGCTTCCTGAGCTTTGAGAAACAAGGGGCCGAATGGAGCTCTGGAATGATTCGTCTCTACGTGGCTGATGCCTCGCCAATGGCCAGCCAGCTTTTAGCCGACGCCTTGCGACGCTTCCGCAATCCACGATTCGAAGTCACAGTTGCCAAGTCCCTGAATCCCGACGACTGCGTTGAGGAGATCAGCCGGGAATCCTTCGATGTTGCCGTTCTAGCCATCTCGCTGGCAGGTGGTTCGTTGAGCGCTCTCAACGTTGTACGCATGCTGCGGTTGCGCGCACCACACATCAGGAGTGTCGTTCTGTTGGAGCAAGGGGATCCTAAGCTGGTAGTCGAAAGCTTTCGCGCCGGAGTCGCAGGTGTATTTCATCGCTTCTATTCTCCCCAACTTCTGGCACGTTGTATCGAGAGCGTGCACGCAGGTCAGATCTGGGCCAGCTCGCAAGAATTGCATTCGGTCCTGGAGGAACTCCGCAGGATTAAACCGATCAACATTGTGGACGCGAAGGGCCGAACCCTGCTCTCCGCCCGCGAAGCGCAAGTAGTTCGTTTAGTGGCCGAGGGGCTGAGCAACCGAGAGATCTCAAAGCATCTTTCGCTCAGCGAACATACCGTCAAGAATTATCTATTCCGCATCTTCGAAAAGCTTGGAGTCGCAACGCGAGTAGAACTCGTTCTTTTCGCCATCGCGCAGCGGGACCATCCTCAAGCCTCCGCTATGGGCCATGTTCTGTGATGGCCGAACGCAGTCACGTCCAGGGCGAGATTTTAGCCGTCGGACGATTTTCCCTGGCAGCGGATTCCGGTTGTCACAGCGCGGTGGGCTCCGCACTCAACTGCAGCTCGCCGTGTCGGATCAGCCTGTGAGCGCGTCAGCGTTTTTGCACCGGCCTTAGCGTCTTGCGTTGGAGCGAAAGGATTGTCATCATCTGCACATGCAGACGGTCTTCGAGGCAGCCGGTGGCAACGAAGCTGGCACATGCGTTCAGCCATGGCTTCCACCCTCAGCACGTCGAGCGCCTCGCCGCTTATTGGGCCGAAGCTCTCGGTGGTCCCACCGCGTATTCCGATTCTTATGGTGACGAGACCACGGTGGTCAAGATGCACAGTGGGAACGGGGAGCACGATGAAATGAATCGCCGTGCGATTGCCTGCTTCGATGTGGCTCTCGCCGATGTTGGATTGGCCAACCACGATGTTTTGCGACAAGTGCTGCACGATTATTTCGCCTGGGCGACCACGACAACCATGTCCCGCTACTACCGGTCCGGCGACGACGTGCCGAACGGCCTCATCATCCCACACTGGTCATGGGACGGGCTGGTCGCGACGGAACAGGCAGCAAGGCGCGAAAAATGGTGACGATTCCCAAACGCGCTAAATCCCCGAAGCATTGTCAGCGCGCGCACGTGAGATGTGCATGTTAGTCATCGTTGACGGAAGCGGGATGCCTACAACGCTATAGCGCTGATCTTAACCACTCATTCAGGGCTCTCGCTGTTTGCAGCTAGCCAATTGCGACGCGAGCCTCCGCTCAGCTTAGATCAGGAACGTAATCAAACGAACTAGATCTCGGTTCACTCCCCGTTGCTGCCAAACTCATTATGGTTTCTTTATGCATTATTTATAGGCATTTCTTCAGCATGACTAAAGGATGCTGCGGATCATTACTGATATCTTTGTGACGTTGTTTGGCTTGGGGATTGTCGGTTCTGCGATCGTTGTGATTGTCACCTTTATTGAAGATATCCGTGAGCTCAAGCCAGACAAGGAGTCAGCAGCCGAAAGAAAAATCGATGTCGCAGAAATTGCAAAATAAGTCGCTCAGAATCTCGAAGTTGATTTCCTCTGTTAAGAGGCGATTGGCAAGCTGAAAGAAAAGACGGAGCCATGTCCGAGCTGGCTGGCCACGTCAATGCGACCGCCATGTGCTTCGACGATGGCTTTTACAATAGCCAATCCCATTCCGGTACCCTGAACACGATAGCGCTGGCTTTGTCCCCGGTAAAATTTGTCGAAAATAAGTGAGCGCTCAAGGTCATCGATTCCGCTTCCACGGTCGGCAACGTTCGTGATGAGGCGGTCGCCTTTTACTTCAGAGCTGATAAAGATCGGCGATTCCGGTTGCGAGTACTTGACTGCATTCTCCAGAAGATGACGGAGCACTTTGGTAATCCACATAGCGTCCATGAGAGCAAATGGAAGTTGTTCTGGAACGCGTACCTCAACTGGATTGCCGGCAAGTATTTGCCTGGATTCTTCAAGAGCAGTGTCAATTACGTCTTGGATCGGATGCGGGCGAAGCTCAAGTTTGACCTCCTTAGCATCCAACTGGGCCATCTCCACTGCTTCACCCACAAGGCGGTTTAGCCGTTCGCTCTCTTCATCGATGACCGTAAGCAGTTCTTGGCGCTGTTCAGGAGCAAGTTGCGCTTCGCTCAAAAGACTGCTGACCGACGCTTTGATCGACGTGAGAGGCGTACGAAATTCGTGCGTCACCGAATCGAGCAGCGCCGATCGCAGACGCTCGCTCTCGCGTGCGGCCTCTGTATGTGTAAGCTTTTCGACAGCCGCAGCACGTTCGATCGCCACAGCAATCAGGCTTCCTACGGCCTCCAGGGTTTCTTGAGAAAAGCTACTTCCACCAAGGGCAAGAACGCCTATTGTGCGCGTTCCCATGCGAATGGGAACCAAGCTCACGTGGCGGTCACGATCGATCACGAGTTCAGATCGCGCGGCAGCCATCTTTAATTCATCGTTCCCGATCTCTTGATCGGCATGTGTAAAGCGATATATACGGTCTCGATCAATGATGTAGATGGACGCGGCACGCACCTGGAATGTCTCGGCCAGATAGCGGGGGATGAGGTTCAGTAACTCGACTACATTTTCACTTGTCAAAAGCTGCTGGCTGAAGGAATAGAGCCGCTCCATTTCGTGACGACGGGCATTCGCTTCACGCGCTTCACGCCGCACACGCTCAGACAGATTGCTCGAGACGACAGCAGTAACCAGGAACGCGAGCAGCGCTACCCAGTTTTGCGTGTCAGCGATGGTGAAAGTGCCGACAGGAGGCAGAAAAAAGAAGTTGAAAGCGAGGGCGGCAACAAACGACATGAACACGGCAACCGTTAGGCCCCAATTAGCAGAAACGATGAGTACTCCAAGCAAAAAGGACAGCGCGACAGTAGTTGGATTTACCCTCACCACGCGCTTGCAGAGATATGTAATAACAGCGATAACCAGGACAACGGCTGCGAATCTCAACGTTCTTTTCAGCGCAGATTGCACGCGGCGATTTTAGCCGAATTAGACAACTTGCAACGCCGCACGCAAGAATGTAAATCCGTGCCAAAGACACCCGAAGAATGGTTGGAGCAAACCGCCCCGGAAAAGCGGGTCGGGGTTTTCAAGCTGATCCTCGGCTACGCTCCCGGAGTTGGTAAGACGTACAACATGCTGAGCGAAGCAATTCGGCGGCACCGCCGTGGCGAGGACGTCGTCATCGGCTTGATTGAGACGCACGGACGCAAGGGCATCGCAGAATTAGTTGAGCAGTTGGAGGTTGTGCCGCGACGCAAACTCGAATACAAAGGCGCCATCTTCGAGGAGATGGACGTGGATGCGATCATGGCACGCAAGCCGCAGGTGGCTCTTATCGATGAATTCGCGCACACCAACGTCGAAGGGAGCAAGCATCGTAAGCGTTACGAAGATGTTTTGGACCTGCTCGATAATAAGATCGACGTTATCTCCACGATGAACATTCAGCATCTCGAGAGCATGAACCCGACGGTTCAGAGCATCACAGGAATTCAGGTGCGGGAAACTGTTCCCGATTCGGTACTTCAACGCGCTGATGAAATCGTAATGGCGGATCTGACTCCCGAGGCGCTGCAAACGCGCATGCAGCGAGGCGACATCTATCCGCTTGATCGCGCGGAAAAAGCACTGAAGAACTTTTTTCGACGGGGAAACCTCATAGCTTTGCGGGAACTTGCGTTACGTCAGGTAACCCACGCAGTTGACCGTAGCCTGGATGAATATCTCAAGAAAAAGAACATCGATCAGAACTGGGGCGTACGCGAGAAGATTGCAGTCTGCATCAGCTCTCATCCTGAGTCGCAGCAGCTCATTGCCCGAGGCGCGAGAATCGCCGATCGTATCGATGCCGATTTTTTCTGCGTTTATGTGGAGCAGGAGAAAGATCGCAATCCGGAGAACGCGCGCAGCTTGAATGCAAATTTCCAATTCGTGGAAAATCTTTCGGGAAGGATTGTGCGGCTGAAGGGAAAAGACATCGCTTCCGCAGTGGCTGAGTTCGTACGCGACGAGCACATCACCCAGGTTGTGTTCGGACGATCGGCAGTCGGAGGCTGGCGCGAGTATCTGTATCTCGGAGCAATTCAGCGTTTCATGCGGAATGCTCCGCCGGTGGACGTGCATATCATTACGCAAAGGGCAGATTAGTGCCAGGCCGTCGCATACTCGTGGTGGACGATGAGCCGCAGATCACGCGCGTGCTGCGCACCACCCTTTCCAGTCATGGCTATGAGATTCGGGTCGCCAACGACGCCGAGGCGGCACTCGATGTCGTGAATGACTGGCCGCCCGAGCTGGTCATCACCGATCTCTCCATGCCAAACATCAGCGGAATTGAGCTCACGAAGCGAGTGCGTAATAAATCCGACGTCCCGATCATCGTTTTGTCCGTGAGGGGCGAGGAGCGCTCGAAAATCGAAGCGCTCGACGCCGGCGCCGACGACTACGTCACCAAACCATTCAGCATGAATGAACTGCTCGCCCGCGTTCGAGCGAATCTGCGGCGCTTCTCTCCACCGCCGGCGGAAGAGCAGGAAATCGAGGTTGGGGATTTCAAAATCGATCTCGCAGGACATCGAATCCTGGTTCGCGGTGAAGAGGTCAGACTTACTCCAAAAGAGTTTGATCTGCTCGTCTACTTTGCACGTCATCCGGAAAAGGTCATCACTCATGCGGTGCTCTTGCGTTCCGTTTGGGGAGCACAGAGTGTGAATCAAAACGAATACCTGCGCGTCTTTATCGGCCAGCTCCGCAAAAAACTCGAAGGAGGCGGCGATAAACACTACATCCTTACCGAACCTTGGATCGGATACCGCTTCACTCCGGGCGAGTAACTTCGCTATCTCATAATCCGCAATCCGTCGAAGTTGGCCCGCGCGTCCAGTACTTTAAGTTTCCATTGCGAAGCATCAGCTGCTCTTAGCAAAATCTTTATGACTGCCTTAGCCCCACCTTACCGCCCGGTTCGTAAATTGATGCTGGATGGTTGCGAAGTTAATTGCGGCATTAAGCCGGAGCGGCGTTTTCACGCAACCCGCCAACACAGCGCTGTTTATCGCCATTGCGTTTTCCTTTTTGGCACTCCCCGCGGGGTATAGTCAGGATTCTCCAGATTCCCAAACAAGTGCGAGCAGCGGGGCCACCGTTTCTGCCGCAACACCACTCACTACGCCCAGCATTACTGGACCACTTCAGGCGGCACCTCCCATCGTCTTTGAAAGCGGACCCTTCGGCAAGCTGAACTTGAACGGGATCGTGAGCGGGATGGGAGTTTGGCAAGGGAATCACGTAGCCGGTGATCACGCGACACAGGCAGCTGTCAGCAACGGTCAAATATTTCTACAAAAGACCACCGACTTTTGGCAGTTTTACCTTCAAGCCGGCGTCTACAACATCCTTACTCTTGGCACTCCTTTCCTCGCAACCGACAAAGCACTCTCCAATCTCTTTGGCCCAGTTCCAGTTTGGTACGTGAAGCTGGCACCCGCAAAGAACACATCCGTGATGATCGGCTCATTGCCTACATTGATAGGGGCGGAATACACGTTCGATTTTCAGAACATGAACATTAACCGCGGCCTGTTGTGGAACCAGGAGAACGATGTCAATCGCGGAATCCAGGTGAACCAGGCGGTCGGCAAATTTACAGCGTCGCTTAGCTGGAACGATGGCTACTACTCCAATCGCTACTCTTGGCTGAGCGGTTCGTTAACTTACGTCAGCGGCGCACATACTCTGTCATTCATTGGCATGGGCAATCTCCGACAAACAGCGTTCCAGACTCTCGCTACGCCTGTGCAGAACAACAGCGTCATCTACGCCGCGATATACACGTACACGAAGAGCGGATGGGTTATGCAACCTTACTACCAATACAGCAACGTTCCTACGAATCCTGCTGTCGGCATCGCCCACGGAGCATCAACGAATGGCGGCGCATTGCTCGTAAGCCGCAGACTGAAGCACGGATTCTCGCTTGCAGGTCGAGGCGAATATCTCGGAAGCACCGGCAGCAGCGCAGAGGGTTCCGTCAACTTGATGTACGGGCCGGGCAGCTCGGCGTGGTCGCTCACGCTGACGCCAACTTTCCAATATCACCGATTCTTTGCGCACGGAGATCTCGCGTTTGTACGCGCGAACAGTATTACTCCCGGGGCCGCTTTCGGCCCGGTGGGCACGAATCCGAACCAACGTCGCGGAGTGATGGAAGTGGGAATCCTGTTTTGATGGGCCGCAAGCGCGTGCATGGTAAGGAGCAACTATGAAAGACCTGATTTTCATTTTGGTAACGATTGCTTTCTTCGCGTTTTCGATCGCCTACGTTCACTTTTGTGAACGGACGAAGTAAGGAGTTCTCTTGCATACCGAATCTGCTGTGATGCTTGTGATTTGCGTTCTGTTGACGGTTTACCTGCTTTACGCCTTGCTGCATCCGGAGAAGTTCTGATGACGGTACATGGATGGTTTCAAATCCTGTTCTTCTGCGCTCTGGTGCTTGCGATCACAAAACCGCTCGGCATCTTCATGGCGCGCGTCTTCAATCGCGAGCGCACTTTCATGGACCCGGTCATGCGTCCGATCGAGAAGCTGATCTATTGCACAACCGGAGTCGATGAGAACCGCGAAATGCGGTGGACCGAGTACGCAATCGCCATGCTGCTGTTTAGCGCGGTGTCGATGCTCGTGCTCTACATCATGCAGCGTGTGCAACTGCACCTGCCCTGGAATCCGCAGAAGCTTGCCGACGTCGCTCCTGATCTTTCCTTCAATACCGCCGCCTCATTCACCACGAATACGAATTGGCAGAATTACAGCGGCGAGACCACGATGAGTTACTTCACGCAGATGGCCGGGCTCGCTTACCACAACTTCGTTTCTGCTGCAGTCGGGATCGCGCTGGCGATTGCATTCATTCGCGGAATCGTACGGCGCGAGAAGGAAACGATCGGCAATTTCTGGGTTGATCTTGTTCGCTGCACTCTTTGGGTATTGATGCCCGCTTGTGTTCTTGGTGCGTTGCTGCTGGTGTGGCAGGGAGTGCCGCAGAACTTTAGGCCGTATGACGTTGCGAAGCTCGTCGAACCGCAGCAGATTCAGAAGACAGGTCCTGACGGCAAGCCGATGGTTGACGCGAACGGCAAGCCGGTCATGGACACCGTTACCGATCAGAACATCGCGCAAGGACCGGTCGCGTCGCAGGAGATTATCAAGGAATTTGGAACGAATGGCGGAGGCTTCTTTAACGCCAACAGCGCTCATCCATTCGAAAATCCTACCCCGCTTTCAAACCTGATCGAAATGTTCTGCATGTTCGCGATCTCCTCAGGACTTACATACACACTCGGTAGGATGACGAGGTCTCCGCGACATGGCTGGGCAGTGTGGTCCGCCATGGCAATTCTCTTCTTCGCAGGCGTAATCACCGCCTATTGGGCTGAGGCACGCGGGAATCCATTACTTGCCGGAACCGATCAGCGCGTAACTAGGTTGCAGTCTGGCGGCAACATGGAAGGGAAAGAGGTCCGTTTTGGGATCGCTAATTCTGCCCTTTGGGCCACGATTACCACAGACACAAGCTGTGGCGCTGTGAACGGATTTCACGATTCCTTTACGCCCATCGGTGGAATGGTTCCGCTTGCCAACATGATGCTGAACGAAACAATCTTCGGCGGCGTAGGCGCTGGAATGTATGGCGTTCTGATCTACATTGTGCTCGCCGTATTCATCGCTGGGCTGATGGTCGGTCGCACGCCGGAATACCTGGGCAAGAAGATCGAGGCCTATGACGTGAAAATGGCGATGTTGGTTTCGCTGGTATTTCCGCTCGCAATCCTGTCATTCGCCTCTGTCTCTGTTCTCTATCAATTCGGAACAACCAGCGTCAGCAACCCTGGTCCGCACGGACTTTCACAGGTTCTGTACGCGTTCACTTCAACCGCCGCAAACAACGGCTCGGCATTCGGTGGTTTGAATGGCAATACGCTTTACTACAACACGGCTCTGGGCCTGAACACCCTGATTGGGCGCTTCTTGATGATTATTCCCACGCTGGGAATTGCGGGTAATCTGGCCCGGAAGAAATATGTGCCTCCATCATTGGGAACGTTTCCAGTGACGACGCCGCTATTTAGCGCCCTGCTCATCGGAGTAATCCTGATCGTTGGAGCCCTCACGTTTTTTCCTGCCCTCAGCCTAGGGCCGATTCTTGAACATCTGCTGATGGCAGCCGGTAAAACATTCTGATCGGAGATAAGAATGCATGACGCTGCTTTCTGCTTTTGGGCTGTTCGCGGTGACGGCGATGTTGATCCCCTACGCGCTCGAGGACCGCAGCGACTGGTTTGTTCTGGCATTTGCATTCTCATGCCTGCTGGGCTCGACCTATGGATGCCTTCAGGGCGCGTGGCCATTCGGATTGGTTGGGGCAGTGTGGTCAGGAATTGCAGTGAAGCGGTAGTGGTTGAGAAGAGTTGAGGAAGCGAGGTAAGCATGGCCAAGTCGAAAGCTGTTTGGGCATGGAAGATCGTCCGCCGTGCTCTTTGGGATTCGGTACTGAAGCTGAATCCGCGCAAGATGATGGGCAATCCCGTGATGTTCGTGGTCGAAGTCGGCAGTGTGATCACTACCGCACTACTCTTCACCAGTCACGCGGATTTTAATTTCAACGTGCAGATTACTCTTTGGTTGTGGTTCACCGTACTGTTCGCCAACTTCGCGGAAGCCATGGCCGAAGGGCGCGGCAAAGCTCAGGCGGATACGCTGCGCAAAGCACGTTCAGAGACGCAAGCGAATCGCTTGATGCCCGACGGCACCATCGAAACCATTCCCAGTTCGAAACTCCGCGCTGACGATGTCGTGATCTGCTGCGCCGGCGAGTTCATTCCATCCGATGGCGAAATCATTGAGGGCATCGCCTCAGTGGACGAATCCGCCATTACTGGCGAGTCCGCCCCTGTGATTCGCGAGGCAGGTGGAGACCGCTCTGCGGTTACCGGCGGCACCCGAGTTCTTTCCGATCAGATCAAAATCAGCATTACCAGGAATCCGGGCGAAACATTCCTAGATCGCATGATTGCGCTGGTCGAAGGCGCAGAACGTCAGAAGACGCCGAATGAAATCGCGCTCAACATTCTGCTCGCGGGACTGACAATCATCTTCCTGCTCGCGGTGGTTACACTGCAACCCTTCGCGATCTACTCAGGCAGCCCGCAAACGGTGTTTGTATTGGTCTCGTTGCTGGTGTGCCTGATTCCAACAACCATTGGCGGACTGCTGTCTGCGATCGGAATCGCCGGCATGGATCGATTAATTCAGCACAACGTTCTTGCGATGTCCGGCCGCGCCGTCGAGGCTGCAGGCGACGTCAACACGCTGCTCCTGGACAAGACAGGCACGATCACCTTTGGCAATCGACAAGCTGCCGAGTTCATTCCCGCACCGGGAGTGAGTGCAGATCAATTGGCCGATGCGGCGCAGCTCTCATCACTGCCCGACGAAACGCCGGAAGGCCGCTCGATCGTTGTTTTGGCAAAAGAAAAATACAACTTGCGAGCACGCGAGCTTTCAGAACCTCACGCTGAGTTTGTTCCCTTTACGGCACAAACGCGAATGTCAGGCGTGAATCTCAATGGCAGACGCGTACGTAAGGGCGCTGCCGACTCCATTCAGAGATACTTGCAAGAATGCGGCGGGGAAATCCCCAGAGAGTTGCAGCTTTCGCTTGAGACCATCGCGCGCACGGGGGGTACTCCCCTCGTTGTCACTGACGGACCTCGTGCAATGGGCGTTATCCACTTGAAAGATGTTGTCAAAGGAGGAATGAAAGAGCGCTTCACCCAACTCCGCGCCATGGGCATTCGCACTGTCATGATCACTGGTGATAATCCACTCACAGCCGCAGCCATTGCGCGCGAAGCTGGCGTGGATGATTTCCTCGCCCAAGCAACACCGAAGGACAAAATGGATCTCATCCGCCGCGAGCAGACCGACGGCAAACTCGTTGCCATGACAGGCGACGGAACCAATGATGCTCCAGCACTGGCTCAAGCAGATGTCGGTGTTGCCATGAATACGGGCACGCAGGCGGCGAAGGAAGCCGGGAACATGATCGATCTTGACTCGAATCCAACCAAACTGATCGAGATCGTCGAGATCGGCAAACAGCTTCTGATGACGCGCGGATCGCTCACAACGTTCTCGATCGCGAACGACGTTGCTAAATATTTCGCGATCATCCCAGCGATGTTTGCGGCGACATTCCCGGTATTGAACGCACTGAACATCATGCGTCTGCGAACTCCCGAATCGGCGATTCTGTCGGCAGTGATTTTCAACGCGCTGATCATCATTGCGCTGATTCCGCTGGCGCTGCGCGGAGTGAAGTATCGACCGAGGGGCGCCGCCGCGCTGCTGCGGCGAAATCTGTGGATTTACGGCGTGGGTGGAATCATCGCGCCGTTCGTTGGGATTAAAGGCATTGACATGATCATCACCCGCATTGGTCTGGCATAGGAGTCCGAAATGAAACGCAATCTGATCACCTCAATCTTGATGACGATTGTGGCAACGATTCTCCTCGGCATCATCTACCCGTTCGTTGTCACGGCGCTTGCGCAGGGCCTGTTCCGCGAAAAAGCTAATGGCCAGCTTATCTCCCGAGATGGAAAGATAGTCGGCTCTCGCATCATCGGCCAGACGTTCGTCTCTGAGGCTTACTTTCATTCTCGTCCTTCCGCCGCGGGCAATGGATATGACGCGGCAAACTCGGGCGCCTCAAATCTGGGCCCCACGAACCACGCCTTGATCGATCGCGTGAACGTAAGCGTGATTCAATACAAGACCGAGAATCCCTCGCAGCCTGTACCCATTGATTTGGTAACGACCTCCGGCTCCGGACTTGATCCACACATCACGCCGGCAGGCGCCGGATTTCAGATCCCACGACTAGCCAAAGTGAGGGGCATTAGCGAAGACGAGCTTCGTTCGCTGATCGCTAAGCACACCGACGGACGCCAGTTCGGATTCTTAGGTGAACCCCGCGTGAATGTACTCGAATTAAATCTCGATCTCGATTCCGCAGCTCCTCAGAAGAGCCCGTCCAAATAGCTCGAATGCTCAGCAATCCAAAACGGGAACGGGCCTACCGAACGCAATTCATCGAGGGCCC
The DNA here is from genome assembly GCA_035764005.1 of Terriglobales bacterium. NCBI lineage: Bacteria > Pseudomonadati > Acidobacteriota > Terriglobia > Terriglobales > Terriglobales bacterium. The sequence goes on along the minus strand of DASTZZ010000124.1, from coordinate 78,117 downwards.
CAACTAACCGCGAATGGCCGCTGAGGGCCTCCTTTTAGACGACACACTCGTCCGCATAGGCGAGTAGAATTGCTGCCATTCTCAGGTAGCTCATTGGCCTCAAACTCAGAGATTCAGACGGGCCTCACGTTCACCGCTTGCGGGCCTTTTTGCCCACGCTCAGAGTCGTATTCGACGGCCTGGCCTTCTTTGAGGGACTTGAAGCCGCCACCTTGAATTGCGGAGTGATGAACAAACAGATCCTTGCCGCCGTCATCCGGAGTGATGAATCCGTAGCCCTTCGAATCGTTAAACCACTTCACTGTTCCTCTTGCCATGTGTCTCCTTGAGTTTCTCCTCCCACAAAGAATGTACGCGCCCACGCGCAAACTGGCAGGCTATCACATTGATTCCACTGCAAGGTGTAGTCCCGCCGTCAGTTGGCGCTGTAAGTCGCTGAAAGTAAATGATGAAAATTTTTATTGGCGCTGATTTGGACCCCACGAATTTGCTGGAGATCAACGCGGTATAAAAACGCTCTGGTCCAATATGGAACTGTGCGCTCTATCGAAACTCAACAACTGATATTCGATTCCATGTTGCCAGACCAAAGAAGAATGCAATGGCTCTTGCTGCGCTTCACATTCGACAATGCTGGGACCTGCGCGTTACGGTGTGCAGTCCAGGAATGCCGGTGTCGCTTGTTGAACTGGCGTATTCGACGACGGCGAACCATTGAAATCGAACAGGTCGAGCAACGGGTTAGCATTGAGATCGCGCAGCGTCAGGTGTGGGCGCACGGCATCGTCGCTTCCCATGAACACAGTCTCAATGAATGAGAGCAACGAAGTGTGGTCGCCGACGGTATGCGAAACGTACTGTGGCTTCGAAAACGGCGAGACTGCGATAAACGGCACGCGGACGCCGAGTTGGTTGAAGTTGGCGCACTCGGCTGGGTAAGGACCCGTAGGACTGAAGCTCGAGCAAAGCGCCGCCGCGTCGCTCATGCTGAAGAAGCAATTAGCTCCGCCGCCGGGCTGTTCGCTGGCAGGAGGATTCGATAGGTCCTCGCATTGTCCGGGATTGATTCCGTCAGGACTGAGCGCGCCACCTTGTGGCGCTGCCGGAGGCTTGGCGTGATCGTAGAAGCCGCCATGCTCGTCGTAGGTGATGAAGATCACTGAATCCTTCCAGTAGGGGCCGTTGCGCACGGCATTCACAACTTGCGAGACGTAGAACTGGCCGCGACGAATGTCGGTTGGTGGGTGCTCGTCATTCTCGACCGCCAATCCGAAATATCCGAAATTGGGATCGACGAAGGACACCTGCGGCAACGCATTCGCGCCAGGTGCTCCCGCGGCCTCCGCAAGAAATTGCGCCACGGACTGGAAATGCTGGTCTGGCGGAACCGGGGGAAACAGGCGGAAGTCAGCAGCCTGCGGCAGATCCTGGAAATAGTCGACCCAGCTCACGCCCTGCGTGTCCATCAGGTCGAAGATGCTACCGGTGATCGGTTTGTAACCGCCGGGAGGCGGAATGATCTCATTCGTGCTCAGGTGTCCGAACGAAGTTGCGGCCATGAAATAGGCGCGATTGGGAAATGTGGGGCCGAGAAGGGAAGAGAAGTAGCGATCGCTGATCGCGAATTTCTGTGCCAGGTCGTAATAGAACGGGATCTCGTTCTGGTTGTAGAAACCCATTGTATCGTCTTCAGTAGCGTTCTCTCCGAGCGTGTCGTGCTGCTCCGATGCATCGTTAACGCGCACGAAGCCGTCGTTGAGCGGCTGCACCAGCGTGAGGTTGCCGTCGGCGAAGTTGATCTCGTGATGCGTGCCGGGCCAACCATGGTCCAAATCGGGAATCACGCAGACGTGCGGATCGTGGAAAGCGTGGACGATGCTGCCGTCGTCATCGACGTTGGAGTTCGAGCAGGTGAGATTGCCGGCTGCATCCGCAGTGCAACTCAGGCCGTCGACACAAGCGTGGTCGTTCTGCCGGCAGCCAGCGGGACTGCCTCCAGGGGCAGCCGAGGGCTGGTGATACGGGCTGCCGGGTGCGTACGCGAGCGCCCCAAAGTAGTTGTCGAAGGAGTGATTCTCCTGCATGACGATGATGACGTGTTTGACCTTGTGCATATTGCCCGAAGCCATCAGTGTGGCAGGCACGATCATCGTGAGCAGAGCAGGTATCAACAGCGGGAGAGCACGGAGAATGGAGCGCATGGGGGAGTCACCTCGATTTCATAGATACTCGATCTCGCAACAAGGCATTTCAATCCTGTGCAGTCTGCGGACGCGAAAAGCATCAACCGGGACTTCATAAGTCGCCGCACCGAAACATGCAGCGCTTTAGGTGAAACTACTTCGCCCAGAGCAGGCGGAAGCGGCAAGAAGTCTACTCCAAAACTCAGTTCAGGTGGTGCTCTGCGGATAGTGAGCTGCTGGAAAAGTCACTGAATGCATCAGGCAATCGGTGCCCGCGCATCAAAGGCGGTAGTAAATCGAAAAAGAGCAGCTCGCATGATCAGAATTAGTTGCGATACGTGTGGTGCCATCAGGAACCCGCGCCAGCAGGAATGGATTCTTGGCTACGATTTGCAGGTTGATACGCCGCAAACTGTGAGTCGATCAATTTCGTTTTTCGATCGCTGGGACGATTCTGGAATTCTCCAGCGTGGCGCGATCCATTTCTGTTCGCTCGAATGCAAACAGGCTTACATTGCTGGAAGTTCAATGAAGAAAAAACTCCGTGGCAGGAAGATGCCGCGCAGAGGATCGAAGGCAGCCTAGGCACAGCCGAAACTAAAGATCAGAGCCGAGCGGCTGGCTCGAACGTTCGAAGCGTGAGGTCATGGTAGAAATCATTTGTGACAATTGCGGGGCTATTAAGAAGTCGAATCGCGAGTGGATCCTCGGCAACAAGCAGGAGAAGCATTCCCTGCGATCGGGATCCGTGCGAAAGCTCATTCGGTTTTTCGACCGCTGGTACAGTCGCCATGCAACTGAACCTGGCGCCATCCATTTATGTTCGGCTGAGTGTAAGGAAAAATACGCCAGCAAGAACGGTCTGCGAGTCCTCATGACGCAAAGAGATCTAGGACTGCATAGCTACTGATATCGGGACAGCAGGAGCACAGTTGAGAGACAGCTCTGCGGGTTCTAATCAGCGCCACCGTAAAGTGGAGCGCCTTAGCAGCTATGTGAGGCTCACGTGCTTACTTCTGTCTTCCACCTCACAATTGTTCGTTGAGTTCGTTTGAAATTCGAGACCACATCTGAACCCGTCGCAGTTGGGAACGATCGCCTCGATGCTTAGCGCGTTGAGCCAGGCAGCCGCACGACCCACACATGCACTGCCATTCATCATCCAAGTACGAAACCGCGACCAGCGGAGCGCTGGTCGCAGTTTCTGTTAGCTGAGTGCTACTGGATTGTCACCATGACTGCCGGCGAGGCAATGCCATTGGCAACAACCTCCATCGACGCAGCCCCCGTCTCCAGGTTTGCCGGAATGTCGACTTCCGTGCTCACCGTGCCGGGATACTGTACTCCCATGAAGCTGAAGCCATGCGTACGGGCATATCGCACATGCCCTGTCTTTTGGTTCGTCAAGCGCACAACCGGGAAGTTTGTCGCCGAAGCGTAATCATCTCCGTAGTAGCAGCCTTGCGACACGCCGTTGAACTGGGTACCGGCAATCGTGTACGTCGCACCACGTGTCATGTTTACGGGTGCGCTCATCACGTGCGGCAACCATGCTCCTTTTGGTGCGCCCGAGGGCGTGTACACCGCAACAGTGCCGAAATCTGTAAATAGCACCTGACCTGTCGGGAGCATGACCATATTGCCGTAGTACGACGAATCAGCGCTGAACGGGTTGGGCGCTGAATCGTACATCAATCGCGTACCGTCCCATCGCAGGAATTGCGCGCCGGTTCGAAAGACTCCCGGGCTGGCCATCATGAACACATTGCCGTTCGGCAACGTGCATGCAGGTCCGTCTGCGATCCCCAGATTGTCAGGGAAATCCGGACCAGGAGTCCAACGACTGCTGTTTGTGTTGTAGATCGAAGTGTGAGCCGCTCCGCCGCCGTTCGCACCGGTAGCGAAAACTGTTCCATCCGGACGCAATGCTGCGGGACCCACCTCATAAGAAGCCTGATTGGCATTCGGAAACGAGTCCCAAAGTTGCATGATCGTGCTGCCAGCACTGGACCACGTTCCGGTATTCGCGTCATAGATCTCGGAATTCGTTCCCGTAGCGTCGTACTGGAAAACGTAGCCGTCAACGGTCAGTAGCTTGCCGTTGGGGATCAGAACCATCGGCTCCTCGTCGGGCACATCGAATTTGCCGGCGCCGGTCGTAGTCCACGTCAGCGTTGCCGGATTCAGCAGAGCCTGATCTTTGGTGCAGCAATTCGTTTGTAAATATGTGCCATTGGCGAGCACTCCTCCCCAAGCATCCCCTATGCTGGTCCAGCCAGCGGGAGGGGCCACCGAAGTCCAGGTGTTCGCAACCGGATCGTAGATCGCGCCCTTGGTCGTCCATACTGCTTTGCAATTGTTTCCTCCGCTCGCGTTGTATTCACCGCCCTCGATAACTAACCGGCCATCCGGCAGCACAGCCGAGCCGAAATACAGCGGCGAGTATCCAGACGGTAGCAATGAAATTGCAGACCACGTTCCGTTGACGTAGCTGCCGCTGGAATCTGGCGTCAGCTTGTACCAATCTGGTCCGCAGGCGTTGTGAACAAGCACCGACCCATCTGACAACAGGATTGGCGCCGATGGCGAAACTTTCTTAGGCAATGGAGCTGTGACGTTCTGCCACGACTGCGCGCTCAGTAAAGTCGTGGCCAAGATAAACGACATAACAACGTGTGCCCGAAGGATCACTCTCATCTGGTTCTCCTCAAGTCCTGCCGCGCTAAATCGGGGGTATGCACGAACTCGCACGCAAGCCCATCGATGCGTGGTTCAGGGGCGGCGGGGAGAGTAGCACAATTTTGTGGTACTTAGCTATCGTATCTAGCTAGAAGTGAGGTGGAAGCCTTTGCTGTCGGGCATCCACCAAAGCCAGATCTCATCGGGAGTGGTGCTGCTGGCGAAGACACGTCAACCTCGATTCGCAATGAGTTGGACCTACTGCAAGCCTCGGAGATGTTGAACATAAGTTATAGAGCTTGATTGGTAGATTGATCAGGCAGCAGTTTCTGATGGAACGGCGTTGCGCTTTTGCCGACGCATCTCGCAAATTTCATGCGTGCATCTTCGCTTCGAGACTTCCAACTCCTTCCCTGCCATCTTTTCGGCGTCGATCAGATCATTCTTGGCTCACCTCATGGCAAAGACAATTTCACTCAACTTGAGATTAATCCCCTTAGCATCGCCGTTCTGAGTGTGTTGAATGAAAAAGACCATCAAGCATCAAGAATGTGACTATTGTCGTGCCGGTGTGGATGACTCCAACGCTGGCATCCGATGAGTTCTTTACTGTTGGAATGGAAAAGAGCGGAGTTCGAAGGAGGGTGGCAGGGTGCGAGTGAGAGCGCGGTGAGTGCCCAAACTGGGTTTGGTGTTATGTTTGGCGCGAAACCGCCGTCCGAAGCGCCGTCCAAGCCGCGGCCGAGCAGCGTCCACCTGGAAGAGGACGCAGTGAGGAAGACGCGCAGCTCACCGATTACGGGGTGCCTGCAGGATAGGGGCGGCGTGCCAGCTTACGATCTAATCGCCGAGGACTGGCGATCCTAACGCACGTGAGAAAAACAGAATCTCGGTGTCCCGATGGTATTCCGAGTTCGCTTCATCGCGATAGGATCAGAAGCAAATCAATGCGGCGAGGCATGCTCCAGCCGTTCATAGTAGTCGCAACCTTCTGCATATGAGCCGCAGGTTGACATCAAGTTGAGTAGCGGGAGGCCTTGAAATCGCTCGTACTTACAAAACCTGAGTCGCTTAAAAAAGTGGCCATTGGCATGCTACCTAACGTCACGGTTCCGTGCTTTCCAACCTGACTCCCCGGTTCCCAAGATTCTAACTTTCGACAACATGGAGGCTGTACATGGTAAAGAGGTGTATGGCTGTTGGCTTCTGCGCTGGCATCATCGCGATGCTGGTGCCACTGCATGCTTTTGCGGCTGTCTCGGGTGCGATCTTTACGACTCGCGCGGACGGCACTGAAGTTAACTACAACATTTATTCTGACAAGAACGATGTCTACCTTAACGGAGGACCAGGGCTCAACGCACCCGACGGTGCTGCCGGCCTGCCGGATGGGATCTATGTTTTCCAGGTAACGGAGCCCTCGGGAAAAACTCTGTTATCGCAGGATGCCATTGGCTGTCGTCAATTCCAGGTCGCAGGCGGAAACATCGTGAATGGGTTGCCTGGCCCTTGCCCGCATGTCCAAACCCCAACTTTGGCCAATGGCGGCTACCCAGTTCAACTCATGCCGTATGCTGACACGCCGAATCCGGGAAATGAGTACAAGGTTTGGGCCGAGTTGCTGAGCAATTACCAACAGTCTTGCGGTTCCGATCTCACCCAGACGGATTGCTCCGCCCGCGGCACCAAGCACGGCTTCACGCCTTCTCTCAGCAAGACCGACAACTTTAAAGTTGGATCACTCCCTTTGGAAATCGATACACGTTTCTTCGCCGACACCAACGGTAACGGCTTCATGGACGCCGATGAATCATGGATCGATGGCTTGGAAATCACTTGGCACGATACCCTGGGTGGCTCCAACAACAAGTACTCGCTGTTGAATCTCGCTCTCGACATCAATCACGAAGCTCACGTCGAGGCGGTCGAAGTGGGAACCCACATTATCGACGTCTATAGCCAGCCGGGCTGTACCGTAGGCAATGTGTTCCTGAACGGACAGTTGTTGCGCAACGCGGGCCCACAGAGCGTCGCGGTCCAGGTTAAGAACTCAATGAAGTCAGGCACACTTCGCGTTGACGTAGCATGCGAATAGCGTTGTAGGTAAGCAACGTTCCGAAGTGGACCGGGACCGCGCAACGACGTAGGGGCGCGGTCCTTTCTTTTTGAAGTTTTGACACCGGAGCAGAGACGCAGTTTGAGGTTCAGCAAAAACATTCTGTTTGTAGCAGCCTGGTGGAGGATCGTCCCCGACCGATAAGTTGCAGCCCGCTTCATCTTCGTCGTCTGTCATGTATCGTGAATGAGCTTCACGAGGCACGGCTTTATCGTTGATTTCGAAGCGGCTTCATACCTGAGACCCAAGCCGCTGTCTGCGCAATTCACACCGGGCGATCTTCCGCGGCGGTCTCACGCTTGCTCAAGTCGAGAGACCAGCCGTGGTGCAAACGGCGACTGGATACAGGCGGGGGAATCGACAAGCCTGTGCTTTACCGAAGGCTGAAGCGGTATCGGAGAGATGAGTCGACAGACGGGATTGATGTTGCGGCGGATTACGAGGGAGAATCCCGTCTTGTTACACGATTTCTGGATTTCTGAGATTTGGCTGTGGTGAGATGCAGGGTTATCTCGCCACAGCGTGGTGTCAGTACCGCAAACGAGCTGACAAATTGTCCGTCAGACAGCTGCTGCTTTCGCAACACCTCACGAGGCCCTCGCGACCTCGCTCCCAAAATGGCGTTATACGACTTGAAAACGCCAAACATAATCGGCAGAACGAGCAGAGGCACTTGCCAGCCGATCTCTTTCGACGCGGGTAATGCTAGTCTCGCAATTGCGGCGATAAGCACAAAGTACGGAAACGAAAGCTGCAAGACGTTTCCCATGTTCTTAATCGCATTCTTTGCTTCCGTGAGAGCATGCGCATTAGGAAGTTGGCGAAGGATGAAACCGGGCACGACGAAATGCGTTCCCGAAAAGAAATAAGAAATCCGTGCCGTTCCGGCTTCTTTATTCTCTCGTTACGGGCGAGCCGCCAATATCAGATGCTTGACGACGCGGCTCTGTACACGTTGCGGTCAATTCGTGCAAACGCGAAGTGGCTGTTGCGCACTGCGAGCCTTTACCGATAAGGAAGCGGGCGCCCACAACTCCTGTTCGACTCATACCAACGATCATCGAAACCTGTTGCTTCCGCTTGGCGAGGTTAGAGCAGTTTGGCCCGCATTCTGATTCTTTTTCCCGATTGAATATGTCGTCTGCTTTCGCGCTTCCCCTGACCGTTCTACTGGCAGCCGGTGAAGGTCACAGTAGCCGCCTGTACTGGTTGGCCAGGTGTGACGGAGACGACTGCAGTCATCTGCACAGGCGGCGTGCAATCCTGCGTTCCGCCTGACTGGGGAACGAACGCCTGTGCTTCGACCGTATAGCTTGCAGCCCCGGAGGCTCCTGCGGTGTAGTTCGTCCCACTCGAACTGAATGCTGCTAGCGATGGGTTCACACCGGGCACCGACAACGTGTACGAGGCACAATCCGTTTTCGTTGCGCACGTTGCGCCTGCTTGGGTTGTAGCTGTGGCAGTGGCGGAAGACTGCTGAGCGAGGGGGATGGTCACCGTCAGCGGTCCGCCCGCAGTGGTGACTTGTTGCAGGGCCGAGATGGTGAGGTCAGCGATGGTCCCTGCCGGAACTGAATTTGCGCTGGTTATGGTTCCCGTTATGGAACCTGGGCCGGTACTCGTACCCGTGGTCGCAAACATTTGTACATTGCCGATAGCCGTCCCTGGACTAACTCCGGTCGTGATAGTCGCGGCATACTCTACATTGGCTCCATCTACGGCAACTGCAACTACGTCGTAGTTGCCGGCAGGAACTGGACAGAAGACGAATGCGCCACTCGCGTCTGGAGTGCTCTGCATTACTACCCGATCGATTCCAGCCGAATCCTTCTGCTCCAGCGCGACGATCGCTTTACCACCGACGATCGGCTGGCCCGTCACCTTGTCGACGAGCTTGCCGTTAAGCGAGGCTGACGTTGTCGAAACTTCTCCCGCGTGTAACACAGGCTTCAGACGATATTGTCCGTTGCCTTGCGTCACGATCGAGGCGCAGGTGTCGAAATCGATATTCAAATCTTTCGTCTGTCCGGCAGCCACAGTGAACTTGCCGCTCGCGATTTGGCCGGAAGGGACCTTCAGGCCGGTCTGTGCTTCGCTCGAGAGTAGGAGCGGATGAACGCTGTTATCTGAGGACAAAACCACGCAGTTGGCGACTCCATTGCACTTGTCGCCGCTAATCGCCACATTGTTGGCGCCAAGCACGATTCTGATCTGCTGATAGCTCCCCGGCTGCAACTGTGTAGTAGATCCGAGGGTCGCGAGAAAACATTGATTGTTTGCTTGGCCAAGTAGATCAACCTGCTGCGGGCTGCCTTTGAGAGCGGGTGTTACGTCCAGCCAGGAAGAATCGTTGTCTCCAGCAGTTGCACTGCTATTGACCAGCACATCGGTGATCGTGACATAAACGTGACTGAAAGGGCCGCCTGTCATCGATCCGCAGGTTGCCGGATCGCTCACGGTAACCGTTGTACTCGCCGCCTGAGCGGCTTGATTGCTGGGTCTATTGCTGCCACACCCAACGATTATTGCTCCTGTAGTTAACATCAGCGCGGCGATTAAGCCAGCCATCCATGATTTCGGACGCATGATTTCCTCCAAAATCACAGGAAAGTGCAACTTCTGTGCCAACTGCGCCATTACTGGGAATATGCCGGGAATATCCTGCATCAACGCCCGAAGCTCATCGAACAAGAGTTCGGGTTGCGAAGTAGAGTGAAATCTTCTGCACTCAAGCGCTTGCACCGAACTTATAAAGAAAATTAGTCGATTTTGTGCGCAAATTTACATATTTACTCGGAAGTAATTTCGAGAAAACATCCAGAGGTTGCGATGCGAATAGCCCCGCAGCAGTAATCTGCCCGAGGTGACTCAATATTCCGGCATGATCTCTGCGAATCGCTCTCTGGTCTAATAGCCAGTGATCTTCGTCGTTATTTCACTGTGACAGACAGCAAGCGTCAGGCGAACAGCAAGGTATTGGAACTTTTTGGACCCACGAACAAATCGGAACTCATTCATTCTGCCGAATGTCCAGCCTGAGACATAGGTAACAGAACGTTCCGGAGACATGGGTTACACTTTTCGGTCCGAAGGAGGGCGGAGGAGGGGATGCCATGGAAGGAAAGTTCTGTGATCGACGAACGAATGCGCTTCGTAATCCGGCTCAAGGACGGGGAGAGTATGGCGTCACTGTGCCGTGAGTTTGGCATTTCACGAAAGACGGGATACAAAAATCCTGGACCGCTACGAGCAGTGCGGTGTGGAGGCGGTTGAGCGATCGCGCCCGTCGGCCCCATCGCTATGCCAACCAACTGCCGGCGCCAGTGGAAGCCGCCATGTGGCTGCCAAACGAGAAAAACCCTACTGGGGAGCTCGCAAGATCCGCGAACCTTTACTGCGGCGGCTGGCTTCAGAAATAAAGGTCCCAGCCTGCAGCACCATTCATGCAATCTTAGATCGATATGGTCTGGTCACCCGAGCAAGTCGGCCCAGGACTCGTGCCCAGGGAACGCCGCTCTCGGCAGGCTTGAACCCGAATGACTTGTGGTGCACAGACTATAAAGGCGAGCTCCAACTCGGGAACAAGCGTTATTGTTATCCGCTGATGGTCACCGATTACGCTTCGCGCTACCTGCTGCTGTGCGAGGCCATGGAATCTAATCAAGAACAACCCGCTTTTCTTGGAGGAAAAAACTCTGCAGCCCCTCGAAAATCCCTTCGGGCCAAAAGTGTAACCCGTGTCTCCGGAACGTTCTGTTACCTATGTCTCCGGGCCGGACACAGAAGAAAGCTGGCGGAGAGAGTGGGATTCGAACCCACGATACCCGTTAAGGTATACACGCTTTCCAAGCGTGCGCCTTCAGCCACTCGGCCATCTCTCCGTGAGGGCTGAAACGTGGCTGGTTTCTATTCTACTGGATTCGGTTGCGTGCACACCTCTCGGCATCCCCAAGGGCAAAAGGACTTCCAGACAACGCAATTCGGTAGCGCAGGTAAGCTAAAGAGGTGAGCGCCAGCCAACAGATTCTGATAGGAACGGCTGGGTTTTCTTACAAGGATTGGGAGGGGATCGTCTATCCAGCCGGGCTCAAGAAACGGCAGCATCCTTTGCAGTTCCTGGCGCAGTACCTCGATTGTTGCGAGATCAATACATCTTTCTACGGACACATTCAGCCCAAAACGGGAAAGCAATGGTGCGAGTTTGTGGCCGACGTGAATCCGCGCTTCGAATTTACTGCCAAGCTGTTTCGCAGCTTTACGCACGCGCCTGGAGCGGTTTTGCAGTCGACTTCCGCGGCTACGATTAACCCCATTGCCGAGGACGAGGCGAATGCAAAAGCCGGTCTTGATTCGATTGCGTCGCGAGGGAAATTGGGAGCGCTGCTGATTCAGTTTCCCATCTCGTTTAAGAATACTGATGAGAATCGCGAGTACCTGCAAAGCTTGATCACGCGCTTCAGAGAATATCCGCTGGTCGTCGAGGTGCGGCACGCGACCTGGGACAATCCTGAGATCCTCGCGCAATTCGCGGCCGAGAAGATTGCGTTCTGCAATATCGATCAGCCGCTCTTGGGTCGATCGGTGCGTGGGACCGAGCACGCAACGTCAAACATCGGCTATGTTCGCCTGCATGGGCGCAACTACAAGGAGTGGTTCCAGTCTGACAATCGCGACGACCGCTACAACTATCTCTACACTCCCAAACAGCTGGAGCCATGGAAGGAGAAGATCGAGCGCTTGGGAGAGAAGGTCGAGAAGACGTTTGCAGTGACGAACAATCACTACAAGGGAAAAGCTGCGGTGAACGCGCTGGAGTTGAAGAAGATGCTGAAACGGGAAAAGGTGAAGGCGCCGAGTACGCTGATCGAGCACTATCCGGAGCTGCGCGATTTCGCGGAGCCGGGATAAAGATTGAACACGGAGGGCACGGAGGTTTTATTTTTGTTTGTCATTCGGAACGCCCGATTTTAGCGGAGGAATCCCTACACCAACTCATGAGTGACGCGGAAGAACATTAATGAATGGCGAATTCTGAAGTGCGTCGGCTTCCACTGGTTCGAGAACAGCGACGAATATGGATGCAGGCAGGGATTCCTCACCGCAAGCGGTTCGGAATGACAGTAAAACGCTCCATGTTCAATTCAGGCCGTTACCCGATGCGGCGCAGCTTCTCCCGCGTCAGGACTTCGCGGACTGCGTCTTTCAGCGCATTCAGAGAATAGGCCTTTTGCACGAAGGCATCGACTTGCTTGAGGATTTCTGGGGAAGGACTGGTTTGTCCGCTGACTATGATCACTGGAACTTTGGGATCCAGGCTGCGCAGCTTACGGATGAAGCCCGCATCGCTCGATGCGTTGGAGAACAGGTCAGTGATGACCAGGTCGAAGCGATCGGCGGCGAAGCGTTCCAGGGCGTCGGAAGGTGAAAGTGCGATCTGCACTTCATATCCGGCACGCCCAAGCACAATCTCGTTCAACTCGTTGATTCGAGGATCGTCGTCTACGCAGAGGATACGAGGGACTATCATTGCCTCTCCGCGAGTTGCACCTCCTAGGATGCAACATCTATTGCATAAGGGCACGCGCCTTCCCAATTCGGTACAGTTACTTTAGGACAATAGCCCCATTGTCCGAAAGGACATGTACCTCATCGAGAAACCGCAGCTCTCGCCGAGGGTCTTGGCAATACCGTGAGGTCGATCGCGGCAGGCGGTTCATTCTGTAGCAGCAGGTAGATTCTGTAGCAGCAAGTAGATTGGTTTTCCACTGATGCAGCGTTCCGATGAACACTTCTGGATCAAGCCTCCACTCGATTGAGCTTGTTGTTCTGCTGTTGCTGCTCATCGTGGCGGGATTCGCATGGCTGGCGCAGCGTCTGAAGATTCCATATCCGATCGTGCTGGTCATCGCGGGCCTGGTGATAGGCTTCGTTCCGGGAATTCCACGGGTCAGTCTTAATCCGGAGTTGATCTTCCTCGTCGTTCTTCCCCCGCTCCTGTATGCGGCGGCGTGGGTCACATCGTGGCGAGATTTCGTCGAGAACTTCATCAGCATTGCTTCTATGGCGATTGGTCTAGTGGCATTTACCGTATTTGGGGTGGCGGTCGTCGTTCCGCTGTTCTTTGCCGGATTCGACTGGCGCATTGGGTTCGTACTGGGAGCAGCCGTCGCCACCACGGACGCAATAGCGGCTACAGCGATTGCCAAGCGTGTCGGACTGCCAAAACCTATCGTCGATGTGCTCGAAGGCGAGAGCCTGCTGAACGATGCGACCGGATTGCTTGCGCTGGAGTTTGGAACGGCGATCGTGGTGTACGGGCAGACCCCGAGTTTCATTTCGGGCATCGGACGGTTCGTCTATTTGGGCGCAGTCGGAGTCGCCATTGGAGTCGCTCTCGCGATCGTCGTAGAGTGGTTCGAGCGCCATATTGACGACGCGAACATCGAGATCACGATCAGTATTTTCGTTCCGTACGCTGCGTATTTGGCTGCAGAAGCTGTTCATGCATCCGGAGTTTTGGCGGTCGTCGCTGCCGGATTGTTTTTGGGAGGACGGAGTTCACGCTTTTTTTCGCCGAGTGTCCGCTTACAGGCAAATGCCGTATGGAATTCGCTGACGTTCATCCTCAACGGACTGGTTTTCGTGCTCATCGGGCTGCAGCTTCCTTATGTGCTCTCGGGAATTCGCGAGTCTTCCCTGCCCCGTCTCATTGCGCTGGGCGCGTTGTTTAGCGCCTTTCTGATCGCGTTACGCCTTGTCTGGACTTTTCCCAGCGCATACTTCGCAAGCTTCATGCGCAGCAGAATGCTGCATCGCCAGGGCTCCGTTCCCAATGCACGAGGGCTGTTTGTAGTTGGATGGACCGGGATGCGAGGCGTGATAGCGCTTGCTGCAGCAATATCCTTGCCGCGAACATTGTCCAACGATGCTCCGTTTCCACATCGCAGTCTCATCATTTTTCTGACGTTCAGCGTGATTCTGGTAACTCTGGTTCTGCAGGGACTCACGCTGCCCGGTCTAATTCGCGCACTCGGCCTCGGCGGTTCTTCTCGACCGCACACGCGCGAGCAGGAAGCCCGTCGTTTGGTTTTAGAGCAAGCCTTGGCGTATCTCGAAAAACGTCGGCAGGTGGACAAGCCTGAATTTGCGGGCACGTACGATGATCTGGCGCAGCACTATCGACAACGTCTCGCCAGTGTGAACGGAGAAGCGGAACAGGACGTAAACCCAGAGCAGTACCAACGCTATCTTTCGCTCTCACGCGAGATGCTCGAAGTCGAACGCAACGCTGCGCTCGAGCTACGAAATCAAGGACGAATCGATAGCGAGATCGCTCGAGAACTGGAAGAGGAACTCGATCTGAGCGAAACGCGTCTGCGCAGTGCTATCAAGCATCGGAACCTCCAAGCGTAGAAGATGACTAAGGACGTCCTGGTAGCGTTGACGCACAGCCTTCGGGATTTTGGTGTTCGATCTTGGTCTACCGCACGCGCGCGAGTACAAGCGTGATATCGTCCGGCTGCTCGTTGTCACCGATCCAATCCTGCACGGCGGCAATCACGATTTCGGAAATGCGCTCCAACGAAAGATGCCGGCTGCTGCGGACCAGCTCCAGCAACCGCTCCTCGCCAAATTCTCCAAATTCATTTTCCGGCTCGGTCACCCCATCGCTGTAAGCGACGAAGATATCGCCAGGAGAGAGATGAACTTCCTCTTCTTCGAGGACGATCTCGGGAAACAATCCAACGACCAACCCGCCGGTTTCGAGCTTCCGTACTTCACCGTTGTCGTGGATTATCAACGGCGCGAGATGCCCACCATTGGAATACACGAACTTGCGCGTGTTCCCATCAAAGATGCCGAGAAAAAGCGTCGCGTATTTTTCCGGAGGCGTGCTGCTGTACAAATGGCGATTTAGAAGCGAAAGAACTTCAGCAGGTGATTCGACGTTGTCGGATGCAACCGACCATCGCGGAAGTTGAACGTTGTTGCTGGCCGACGCGATTGCCGCCGCTCCTGCAGCGACAAGCTGTTCCCGTTCCGGCATCGCTCCCAATTCGAAGACGCGGACCGCGGAATGAATAGTAGCCATGAGTAGCGCGGCGGAAATTCCCTTACCACTAATGTCGCCCACCGCAATACCGAGTCGTTCTTCCCCCAGCGCGACGAAATCGTAGTAATCACCGCTGACCGTGCGCGCAGGTTTGCAGATGCCGTGCAGCTCAAGCGAGTGCAGCCGCTTGGGATCGCGCGGAAAGAGTTGTGCCTGCACTTCCTGGGCAATGGCCAGTTCATTTTCCAGCCGCTGCTTTTCTTTTTGTTCCTGTAACAGGCGCTGCAAGGACTCAGTCATCGAATTGAATGAGGTCTCCAGAGACGCAAGCTGATCGCTTGAATGCACCCGAATGCGATGCACCAGATCACCTCGATTAATGTGTTGGGTTGCTCGGTAAAGTGCACCCACCGATCCCGTGATTGTCCGCGTGAGCCGCACGCCGATAATGAGAGCGATCAACTCGATGATTGCGAACGCAATTGCAACTACGGCGAGTGCGATGAGCACCGCAGAGCCCACTTCTCCGAGATCGGTGAAGACTCGGCTGTTCAGAATTGATGGACGCGTGCTCACGTTAACCCAGGCTCGACTCTCCTCTCCTGAGGCCCAGTCGGTGATCTTGAAGACAGAACCAAACTGGAGCATCGGATCGAAGCGATAGACCTGTAGCGGCCTTGTCCCGGCGCTCACAGTGGGGACTGGTGTGAGATTTTTGTTGTCGCCTTCGCTGAATTTGAACGAGCTTTGGCCGTCCTTTCCGCCATCGCTCTGTTCGAAGTGATAAAGAGTGACAACGCCAAGATCAGGCACCGCCCGCGAAAGGAGTTCGGGAGTGATGGGCACCAGTATCACCACCTGCAAATTGCCTGCGGGTGTTCTCGTGCTGCGATAGCTCCGAATGAAGAACTTGCGATCAAAGGCGATGATTCCACCTGCGTCACGCGAGCGGTCGGCCAATTCGGAACGCGGGGTCTTTCCGTTCACGAGCTGAAGCGGTCGGCCGTTCACCCATGCAGCGATGGTCCAATCCGGAAATCGCTGAGTTGGCCCCAGCAGTTCGAGGCTGGAAAGATGAAGTGCACCGCTAGACTTTTTCTGCAGCGCATCTGAAATCTCCAATGAGATTGTTGAGTTCAGCGTATCGAGACTAAGAACCTCGGCCTGCAGGTCGCGATGGACGAGCATCGTGGTGAGCTGATTGCCGAGAATGTATCCCGCGATGACGGCCATCGTCAGGATCAGCACAACCGGAATCACACCTATGAAGACATAGGTAACGATTAGCCGGTTACGCAGTCGCCAGAGCAGCTTGTGTCGGACCCAACGAACGAGCAGCCAGGTTCCGGTGCAGATCACGACGAACTCAAAAAAGGTGGCCCATCCCGAAAACGTTCCTGACCATTTGGGAGACGGAATAGCTAGCGCCAGAACCTCCGAGATGACGTACAGCCCAACTACCCACACAGTGAAGCGCGCGAGGCCGCTGCGTGGGTAAACACCCCAAGCCATGAGGCGGCGTTTCACACTACGGAGAAATTGGTCCATGGACGACTGCTCTGAGCCGATTATATGAGGCTGGAGGATACCTGACGCGCGCGCAAAACGCTAAACTGCGCGCCTCCGAGCAGCAGAAGGCCGGAGACAAAGGCCCAGAACATCAGTGTGACGGATAGAGCAAATGGCCCGTACACTTCCGGAAAATCGAGCCAATGCAGCGCGAGGATGTAGAGGTATTTGCTGAGCTCCCAGATGAGGCCGGTGAGAACCGCACCCGGCACAACGGATTTCGCGCTGACTTTTCCATTGGGCAGCAGCCAGTAGATCAGGAAGAACATCGCGATGCTGGCAGCGAAGGCGAAGAACTTCATGATTAGAAAACCAATTCCGCGGAACAGCAGATTCTCCTTGGATCCGAAAATAGCCAGCAACCACGTTTGATTCTTCGCGGTTATCGCCACAGAGATCAGCGCCAGAAGGCCGCATCCGGTGGCCAATGCCAGCGAGATCGCCTGATTGCCTAGGTACTTGCGATTGGTCGTGAATCCCCAAACCTGGTTCAGCGCCACTTCCAAGGGAACAAATACGCCGGTCGACGACACCAGCAGCATGGCTAGCGAGAACAACCTCATGCCGCGATGCGGAGTCAGAGCGACGACGCTGCGCACGATAAAATCCTGCCCGGCTGGCAAGTAGCTGCGCAGGACTTGCAGCACCACGTCATACATCATCTGCGACTGGAACACCTGCCGCGTAACCGTGAGCAACAGGATCACGAAGGGAAAGAATGACAGAATCACATTGGCCGCCACGCTGAAGGCGAAGGTATGCACCTCCGTGTGCATCAGATATTTCGCCGTTTGGCGAAGATATCCAGCGTTCTCCGGTTTCCGGAGTTCCGATTCGATGCGCAATCGCAGCTTCCGAGTAATCTTTGTCTCGGCGACTGTTGGAGTCGAGGCGGCGATTCCGGGCTCTGGCGTAGTGGACATCAGTCATCAGAAGCCTAGCAGAGCTACAGCTGAGAGTCGCTCAGGTCTTTCGGTTACGGAGGTTTTTTCACCACGGAGATGCGTCTATTTAAATTTTTCTATTGTTTTATGAGGCTGAATTGTGAAACGCGGCAGAGAAACTGGGAAATGCCGAATCGATTTGGCAATTTTATATGGCGGTAATCACGCACGGTTACTGTGTACACGCGCAATTAAAACGTTTTTTATTGCCGTTTTCGCGAAAGTTCTGCTTTACAAAATCGTTTGTCTCTGAATATCATGCCCTTCGTTTGTATGCAGTATGCATGTCGCGTAACGAACTCTTCTAAAACAAGCAGAGATTTTGCACGACAGGTTTCGAGGTTGAGGTTCTTGTTCGCTGTCGCAGTCGATAAAGAGACGACGCCGGTTTTGCTGGGACGAAAGCGCTCTGCAATCGTTCACAGCGAAAGCGGCTTTTCTTTTTGCGCCTGAGCGCGGATGAGTCTCACCTCTTCAACTCGCTTCGTTGGCAGTCTTGGGAGAACCAGCCTGGGGAACCATCGGGGGAGATTTTGATTCGAGGCGAAAGGAGTTTGCGTGAGTACTACTAAGGAGAAGGGTACAGTGAAGTGGTTCAACGGAGCCAAGGGTTATGGATTTATTCAGCGCTCCACTGGCGAGGACGTATTTGTCCATTTTTCCGTAATCCAGGAAAACGGCTACCGCACTTTGAACGAAGGCGAAGTGGTTGAGTTCGAACTGCTGAAAGGCCCCAAGGGGCTGCAGGCATCGAACGTCGTGCGCGGCAACGCGTAGGCCATCCACCCCAAAACGTCTTCCCTTCCAGTGGTTCTGTTCTGGTTCGTGCGAGAACAGAGGACAACTGGAAGGGATTTTGCGTTTACGGCGAACCAAGAACGGCGAACACGAAGGTCACGAAGGCAACACATGAGGTAATCAGGTTTTTCGTGACCTCTTCTGTTTCCCTCGTGACCTTTGTGTTCGCCGTTCCTGAAGGTCTACGCCGCTCTTCTCGATCGCGACTTCCCGCGCGACGATGCCGCGGTCCGGCGCGCCGGACGCTCTTCCTCGCCCTCTTCTTCCATGCCGAGATTGTCGGGTTTTAGTTTGCGCGAGATTGCTTCCAGCTTGGTTTTCGTCTGTTGCTCTTCCTTGAGGTTCTGATTCAGCAAACGAATTGCCTTGGTCAGATCCAATTGCTTCGCCATTTCGATGAGCGAGTTATAAGCGCAGATCTCGTAGCTCTCGACCTTGATTGCGGCGCCTACATCGAATATCGAAAGGATATCTTCCGCCGGTTCCTCTTCTTCTTTGAATGAATTGCGCTCTTCTAGCAATCCTTTCATCCCCTTGCACTCGGTCTCTTCGGCTTCCTCTCTGACTTCCTCAAAAATCTGCTGCAGACGCTCGACCTGTTTTTCAGTCTGCTTCTGATGTGCCTGAAACCCTTTTTGCAGTTGCGGCTCCTCGGCATGATCTTCGGCGAGCTCGCCCAATGCTGTGACCAGCTTCTGTTCGGCGTCGAGCATGTCGGTGAGTTCGTGGATGAATAACTCCTTGGCGCTTTGCATGGTTGTCCTCCGGTACCAGAGCTAAGTAAGATGCGAGTCAGAAATTCCGAGGTTCGCTTCACCCGCGCCGATTCCGGTCAGCCCCGCGCCGCCAGATGGAAAGCTTCTATCGCAGATTCGTCGAAACCGCCGCGAAGTATCCCCAGCGTATTGCGGTGGAGTTGCAACGTGCACACGAATCGTCTGCGCGCGAGGAGAGCTACACCTACGCCGAACTGCGGCGCGTGGCTGAACATCTCGGCGCATGGTTGCAGCACACGGGGATTGCACCGGGATCACGCTGCGCGATTTTGGCGAGCAATGGGCCGAGATGGGTCGCAACGTACCTGGGCATCATGGCCGCCGATTGCGTGGCGGTTCCTTTAGACACTGCTTTCAAGCCGGACCAGGTAGCAAAGCTGCTGAAAGACAGCGGCGCGATTCTTTTGTTTGTTGATGCTGCTCATCTCGAAATCGGGAGTGCGGCTTGGAATGCCTGTACAAGCGTGGAGCCGGCAGCCCTCGGCCGGGTTTATGTCATCGACTGCACAACCGAGGGTACACACGAAACTCTCGACAGAGTCCTGAGTAAGAGTCTTCCCGAACTCGTTCAACCCGGCAGCTCTGCGGATGATCTGGCCGTGCTCCTCTACACTTCCGGCACAACCAGCGATCCTAAAGGTGTGATGCTCACGCACAAAAACCTGAATGCTGAAGCCGACAGCGTCTTCCAAGTTCTTGATGTGGGTCCGGACGATGCCATTCTGGGAGTGCTGCCTCTCTTCCACGCACTGGCGCAAATGGGGAATCTGCTCCTGCCGCTCTCGATTGGCGCACGGGTAGTTTATCTCGAGACGCTGAACACAACGGAGCTGCTGCGCGCGCTCGAAGAGCGCGGGATTACGCTCTTCGCCTGCGTTCCACAGTTCTTTTACCTGATCCACGAGCGGGTGATGAAGCAGGTGCAAACCCGCGGGCGAGCTGCATGGATCGCATTTCGCTTACTGCTGCGCTTAGGACGAGCAGGGCGAATCACCGGTCTCAATCCGGGAAAGCTCTTCTTCGCCGAAGCGCATCGGCGGCTCGGCGCGAAGATGCGGTACCTGATCACCGGTGGCTCGCGTTTCGATCCCAAAATAGGACGCGATCTCGAAGACATGGGCTTCAATGTTCTGCAAGCCTTCGGCCTCACCGAGACCTCGGGCGCAGCTTCTCTTACTCCGCCGGGAGAGAACCTGCTCGGCTCCGTCGGCAAGCCGCTGCCCGGTACTGAAGTGCGTATCGCCAAATCGGAACACGCTGAGAACGGCGCGGGCGAAATCCTGATTCGCGGCCCCATCGTGATGAAGGGCTACTACAACCGACTGGACGCTACAGCCGAAGTTCTGAAAGATGGATGGCTTCATACTGGGGATCTCGGCTACCTCGATGCTCGAGGCAATCTTTTCGTGACCGGGCGCAGCAAAGATGTGATCGTTTTGAGCAACGGCAAGAACGTCTATCCCGAGGAGATCGAAGCACATTATCTGCAATCGCCACTGATCAAGGACATCTGCGTGATGGGCATTGAAAGCACTCCCGGCGAGCCACTCGCCGAGCGTTTACACGCTGTGATCGTCCCCAATTTCGATGTTCTCCGCGAACGCAAAGTCGTCAACGCGCGTGAAGTACTGCGTTTCGACATCGAAGGGCTCTCGGCGCAACTTCCGAGTACAAAACGCATTCTCAGCTATGACATCTGGCAGGACGATTTGCCGCGTACGACTACGCGCAAACTTAAGCGCTTCGAGATCCGCAAACGTGTTCTACAAAGTCCCATTCAGGGAGATGCGGCACAGGCGATCTCAGCAGAGCGCAAATTCACTGATGAAGATCGCCTCTGGCTCGCGCAGGATGACGTTCAGAAGGCAATGCAAGTCATTCGCCACGCAAGCAAGAAGCAGAACGAGATTCATCCAGACGACAATCTCGAGCTCGACCTCGGCTTGGATTCGATGGAACGCGTGGAACTCGTCGTGGCCCTCGAAGGTGCGCTCGCGGCGCACGCTGAGGAATCCGACCTTGCGAACGTCTATTCCGTGCGCGAACTGACCAACACCCTGCTTCAACATCGTGGAGGCGCAACTTCACAACGCACGGGATGGGACGCCGTTTTTGCTTCGGAGACCTCGGACGAGGAGGTAAAAGAGACACTCAAACCCTCTCCGTTCTCAACAGTTTTCTGGTTCGTTGCGGCGAGGTTGGCACGATACGTATGCCAACTTCTCTATCGCATCCAGATCAGCGGACTCGACAACATTCCGCAAGATCGCCCGTTCATCTTCTCTCCCAATCACCAGAGCTTCATGGACGCGCCTCTCATCATGAGCTATTTCCCATTTCGAATCTTCCGCAAGATGTTCTATGTTGGCACCAGCGAAATTTTCGGTGATGGCATTCGCCGACGCATTGCGCGCACGATGAAACTCGTTCCTATCGATCCTGACGCGAACCTCATCCCAGCCATGCGCGCCGGCGCGTACGGACTGCGGCAGGGAGAGGCGCTGGTCCTCTACCCTGAAGGTGAACGCAGCATCTCCGGCGAGCCGAAGGCTTTCAAAAAAGGCGCAGCCATTCTCGCTACTCATGTTCATGTGCCGATCGTTCCCGTCGCGATCGATGGATTCGAAAAAGCCTGGGGCCGTGGGCGAGGAATCAGACTCTTTCAGGATCTGAAGATTCAGATTGGGAAGCCGCTCGATCCCCCATCTGCGACCAATGCTTCGGAGAACACCTATGAGAGTCTGACGGCTCAATTGAGAGAACGAGTGATGGACATGTGGCTGGAGTTGAGAGGCGAGCAAAAGCCCGAGCACACGTTGGCTTCAGCCTAGATCGTTCAGCGCGCCTTGGGATGGGTTTCGTCGTACACCCGCGTGATGTGCGCCGAAGTGAGCTGCGTGTAACGCTGCGTGGTCGATAGTCGTGCGTGCCCGAGCAGTTCCTGGATCGCTCGCAGGTCGGCGCCTTCTTCCAGCATGTGCGCCCCGAACGCGTGGCGGAGTGTATGAGGGTGGACGTCAGGTGAGAGGCCGCGAGCAACAGCGATCGCTTTCACGATTCGACCCACACTGCGCGTGGTGAGCGCCCCGCCGCGAAGGTTGATCAGCAGCGCTGAACACCTCCGGCGGCGACTCTCCAGAATCCGCTGGCGTTCAGACGTATATTCCCGAATTGAAGCAGCGGCAGAATCGCCGAGCGGTACCAGCCGCTCCTTCTTCCCTTTGCCGCGCACTCGAATGATCTCGTTCGACCAGCTAATGTCGTCAAGTTCGATTCCGATCAGCTCGGAATTTCGCAGGCCGCATCCATACAGCAATTCGAAAATGACGCGGTCACGCGCCGGGAAAGCCGCATTCTCCGGCAGTGAAGAATCGAGCAGCCCGTTCACCTGTTCCATTGTGGGAACCCGCGGCAGCTTCTTCGCCAGCTTTGGAGTCGACACCAACGCTGCCGGATTTTGTTCAACGTAGCCTTCGCGGGCCATCCATTTATAGAACGATCGTAGCGAGGCGAGCGCCCGAGCAGCCGAAGGTTTGCTCAACCCATTGGCCATCAACTCGGCCAGAAATCCACGGATCTGCTGATGAGTGATTTTGCTCCAGTCCGCCGACTTCCCGAGGTGCTCCCGGAATTTCATCAAGTCTTTTTGATACGCCAGAACCGTATGTCTGGAGGCGTTGCGCTGAATTTCCAAACATCGCAGGAACTCTTCGATGCGAGCTTCTTTGCGTGAATGTGCTGTCAAGCCGATTCCCTTTGCGCTGCTCCAGCGTGCTTTTTACTGCGCGGATGATGTCGCTTGTAGACCTCTTTAAGGCGATCGAGCGCCACGTGGGTATAGACCTGAGTAGTAGAAATATCGGCATGTCCCAAGATGGCCTGCACCGTCCGCAGATCGGCGCCGTTGCCGACCATGTGCGTGGCACAACTGTGGCGGAGCATGTGCGGACTCGCCTTGCGGTCCAGCTTTGATTCGCGCACAATGCGCCAGACGCGCTCACGTGTAAGGCCGGTTCCGTTCCGGTCAACGAACACCAATGGCGATCTTCGTGTGCGGCAAAGCTGTGGACGAGCCTCCCGCAGGTACGTCTCCAGGATTTTCTGTGCAGACACACCGAACGGGACCAGACGCTCCTTATCTCCTTTACCGCGCACAATTGCCTTCGAGCCGGCGAGGTCGACGTCTTCCAGTCGCAAATTGACGATCTCTGAAACGCGCATTCCGGTCGCGTACAGTAACTCCAGCAGCGCGCTATTGCGTAATGCCAAGGCCGGATGCTGTGGTTTCGTCTGCTCGCGCGCTAGCATCTCGTCAATGTCGGAGACTGCCAGTGACTTGGGCAGGACCTTCCACTGGCGAGGACTCTCGATGTTCAGTGTCGGATCAGACTTAATGCGCTTGTCCAGCAGAAGGAATTTGTAAAAGTGCCGAATAGCGGAGAGCTTGCGGGCACGGCTCCGGCTCTCGACGCGATTGGCAGTGAGCTGCTCTAAGAAGGCCAGAAGATCGGGACGGGTCGCGTTCTGGAGGGAGCGGTTCTTAACCTCAAGAAATTCCGCAAGCTGGAGCAAGTCGCTTTCATATGCGAGTGCGGTAAGCCTGGACAGCCCCTTTTCCACCTTCAAGTACGAAACGAAAGCGGAGAGTGCATGCTGGTTCGACATCAAGGATATTGTCGTCTTTGGCGCTCGTGCAGCGCACTGACGTTCCTAAGCAGTAAACCTGGGGTGAACACGAAGGGCACGAAGTTCACGAAGGTTCTTCTTCTTTATTTCAAAGCGGGTAACTAGTTTCGGCATGAGCAATCTGCACGAGCTCAAAAATGATATTGCGCAGTACCTATCAGAGAATGCCTTCTCTTCTGTTCACCCCCGAGATGTGGGCCTGACCATTCGCCGCAATGAGAGAAGCAAAATCCTTTGTGTCCTTCGTGGCCTTCGTGTTCACCCCCGGTTTATTTTCTCCAACAGCTTGCGCGCGTTGATCGCACCTTCCGCCGTCTCTTCGTGCTTCAAGAATGCATAAACGTCGTGCTCCTGCGCAGCCGCCCGCAAGCGTTCTTCTATTTCCTCTATTTCTGAATTTGTGTAGTCGGATTTGCGCAGCCGATAATAAGCGAAGGTGGCGGTAAAGACTTCCGGTACCGCAAGTTCGTCGCTCTCGGCAATGCACAACGCGACGTTGTGCTCGCGCATGAGCGCATAGATCTTCTCGTCGAACCAGCTTGGGTTGCGGTACTCGATCGCGCTTGGCGCATCTTTCGGAAGACCCTTAAGAAACTTCGCCAGGCGCTCGGCATCCGCTTTCAAGTTCGGCGGCAATTGAAAGAGCACTGGACCAAGCTTGCGCGCATGCAATAAAGGCTGCAGGGAAGCGAAGAACGAATCCACATCCTGATCGACGTCGACCAACCGCTTAATGTGTGTAATGCGCTGATGGGCTTTGGCAACGAACGTAAATCCTTCCCGCGTAGAGGCAGCCCAGTTTTGCAAGGTCTGCACTGCCGGACGTGCGCGATACGTGTAATTCACTTCGACGCAGTTGAGCTGCGATGAGTAATACTCGAGGAACTTGCTCGACGGCGTTTTCGCCGGATAGAAATCCGGCTTCCACGAAGAGTAAGCCCAACCCGAGGTTCCAATGTGGACTTTGTGCATGGAGAAGTTGCTGTTCACCGTTGCAATATTACATTGCGAGTCGGAAAGCAGGCTTGGGCTTAGACAGCCCTCTTCTCGGCTTTGACCGTCGATCTGGCGCTCTTCTTCTTATGTCCCGTTTTGGATTTCGGCTCTGCTGGAGAGTTCGCGCGAGTCGCGCCAGCCGATTCAGTCCTACCGCCGAGTTCAGCTACATTGGGCAGTCGCTGCTTGAGCGTGAGCACCGGCTCGAAGATATCGCCCATCTTGGCCACGCGCGCCAGCACCTGAGCGGAGTCGAAGACCAGCAGATTCGCATCCTTCTTCTTCAGGCACTTTTCGACTTCTTCCCAAGCCACCGGAGTGGATACAGTCGGTCGTTCCTTCGCGCGCAGTGAATAAACGTTGACCGTAGTCTTGTGCTCATCGTTCTGACTCCAGTCGACGAAAATCTTTCCCGTGCGCAAAGTTTTCTTCATCTCAGACACCACCAGATCCGGGTGCTCCTCTTCGAGCAGACGCGCCAGAGCGTGGGAGAAGCCTTTGGTCTCGTCGTACGTGACCGGTGTGTTGAGGGGAACGTAAATCTGCAGGCCTTTGGAGCCGGAGGTCTTAGGGAAGGCTTTCAAATTGAAGCGATCGAAGATGTCGCGCAGCCAAAATGCTACCTGGCAGCAGAGCACGATATCCGCGGGCGGACCGGGATCGAGATCGAAAACCATCATCGTGGGCTCTTCGATCTTCTTCGCGAGCGACAACGAGGTATGCAGCTCCAAGTCGGCAAGGTTGGCGGCCCAGACCAATGTGGGAATGTCCTGGGCGAGGCAAAACTGGATGTAATCGTTGCGACCATGGCTCCAGATCGGCGCTGTCTGCACCCAGTCCGGGCGATGCTTTGGGCAGCTCTTCTCGTAAAAGAACATTCCATCCACGCCTTCCGGATAGCGCTTGAGGGTAAGCGGGCGGCCGTTCAGATGCGGCAGCAGCACCGGCGCAATGCGGACGATGTAGTCGATCACCTGCCCCTTGGTGAATCCCACCGCCGGATACAACACCTTGTCGAGATTCGAGAGCTTGAGCTGCTTGCCTTCGATCTCGATGACTGTGTCTTTCTTGGCCACGAACGCTCCTTCACATGGGATGCTGGGGAACGGCGAACACGAAGGTCAGGAAGGAGCCGAAACCAGAGATCACGGAGCGTTGTGACCTTGTTGCCTTCATGAACTTCGTGTTCGCCGTTCCCGGGTTGATTTTCTCTTATTCCACCGCAACATGCAGCCCGAATTTGCACATCTAAGGTTAAGCCGTGCCTCAGGACAAGCCATTACCGGTCAGTTCGTCGGAGCCGCCGAAATTCGCGCCCGAGCAGGAAAACCTGTTTCGGGAAGTGATGCTGCTGCTGAACGAGCAGGGTGTCCCGCATGTCATTTCCGGTGCTTTCGCGCTGCATGAGCATACAGGCATTTGGCGCGACACCAAGGACCTCGACATCTTTCTTACGCCCGAACAAGTCTCTCCGGCGCTCGACCTTCTCGAAGAACGTGGCTTTCAGACCGAGATCTGCGATCCAGTCTGGCTTTGCAAGATACGCCGTGGCGATTACTTTGTCGATCTCATTTCGGGAATGAGCAATGCCGTAATCCGCGTAGACCAATCGTGGATCGACCGCAGCTTCGATTCCGAAGTTCTGGGGATTCCTACGAAGGTACTCGCTCCGGAAGAGCTGATCGCGTCCAAAGTTTTTGTCGCTTTTCGCGAACGCTTCGATGGCTCGGACATTGCCCACATTGTTTATGCCGCTGGCACGACCATGGATTGGAGTCGGCTACTCTCGTTAATCGGCGACCACTGGCAGATGCTGCTCTGGTCGCTGGTGCTCTTCCATTACATTTACCCGGCCTCGGCCGCGGTGCCAATGCTGGTGTGGGACGAGCTGCTCACGAAATTCCGCGCCGATCTCGAAAGTCCGGATTCCGAAGCAAAGTTCCGAGGCAGCCTGATCGACGAAAAGATGTTCTCGATTGATGTGCTGGAGTGGAAGCTGCAGAACCTGCTGGAGGAATATAGGGATAAAGCGCAGCCGAAGATCGATATAAAGGAGCCTGCGGCGTGAGGAGGTCCTTTCCGCCTTGTCATTCCGAGCGAAGCGAGGAATCCCTACTGAACCCAGGCTGCACGGGAATAGTAGAGATTCCTCGCTTCGCTCGGAATGACAACGACTAGCGTCTTCGCGCATTCCAGAACGTATGAGAATCGCTGCCATCGCTGATCTTCATTTTTCTCCCCAGAGCTACGACCGCATCCGCGAGCAGATGACCCGGCTGCGTGATGAAGCCGACCTGCTCATCCTTGCCGGCGACCTGACCAATTTGGGAAAACCGGAAGAGATGGAGTCCCTGCTGGCGACGTTCATGCGCCTGCGCGTGCCCATCGTGGCGGTGCTCGGTAACCACGATTACGAGGCCGGCAAACACGAGGAGCTCGCAAAGATGATGATCGCCGAAGGGATGAAGCTCCTCGACGGCAGCGGTTACGAGCGTGACGGCATCGGATTTGCGGGAACGAAAGGCTTTCTCGGCGGCTTCGGCCGCGGCGTGCTAACCGCGTTTGGGGAGCCGGAAGTAAAAGCCTTCGTGCAGAGCGCGGTCGATGAAACGCTCAAATTGGAGCGCGCACTATCGATGCTGCGCACCGAGAAGCGAATCGTCATCACCCACTACGCGCCCATTGTCGCCACCGTGAAAGGTGAGCCGGAGCAAATCTATCCCTATTTGGGCAGTGGACGCTTGGCAGAAGTCATCGACCGTCATCAGGCGATTCTCGCTGTCCACGGACACGCGCATCACGGCAGCCTTGAGGGAACGACGACAGGAGGCATCCCTGTCTACAACGTTGCCCTGCCGTTATTGATGGGCAGAACGCCATCTGCACCCTATCGATTATTCGACGTTTAGCAAAGGCAAAAGGGAGAATCGAAATCGTTCGATCCTCCCTGTTCGCTGAGGTCTGAAACTCAGCGTCGATGCAACTGAGGGTTTCCCGTTGAATCGCCCACTGGAACCCCTGGCGCATCGCTTGACATCGCGGCCAGCTCAGACGCCTTGTACTTTGGCGTGCTGATATAGCCGTGTATGTGGTTCTTGGTGATGCTGTTGATCACCACCTGCATCGGCTGTTCGACGCTGTCTGCATAGAACAACGCCGGCTCGTACAGGTTCAGGTGCTTTTTTGAAACCTCGCGATCGTCCACCATCAGCTTCAAATCGGCGTACTGCTGCTTGGTATTCGCTTTACGTAAGCTCACTCCGATCGGTCCGGCGTGCGAGAACTGCTTCGATTTGTTGATGTCGAACTCATAGATGTTGCGCTCGCCTTTGCGCTGGAGCGCGATGATCTGCTCGTGATTGGTGGCAATTGAGCCTTGCAGTTCGGTGCGGGTGGAGGAGAGGTCCTGACGCGTCTGATCGATGGCTCTGCCTTGTGAATCTAGCTGCGTCTGAAATCGCTTCCAGCGCGGATCGGGCTTACCGTGACGCACCGCAGGGATCATTCGGGCATGGCTCAAATGCTTGACCAGCGGCTCTGCCGCTTGCACTGGTGGTGCCGTCAACGCGTCGAGCTTGGCGGTGAGAGCTTCGATCTGGCTGCGGGTATCTTTCAAAGCCGCAGCGGTTTGAGCGTTTTCGGCCGCGACCTGCTGGGCGGCGTTGCGCTCGTGGACGGCATATCCGAGCAGCCCGATGAAAGCGAGCAAAACGATAAGTAAGGCTCCAAGCCGAAAACTGGGGGAGGATGTTTCAATGTGAGGCGTTTCTTCTTGCATGGGAAAACTCCGAGGAATGACTTAACCCAAGTTGACGACGAGCAACTTTGCTTCCAGTGGCATGTATTTGTAAGTAACTGATTTGCGGATGGATCTTGGTCTCCCGAAGAATGGATCTCGCGAAATTTCTGCCTCGACTGGTGAGTTTTACCCGAATCTCGAATGGTTGCTTGAAGAACGGAACCGCCGGCGGTAGCCGGTGGGGCAGCCGCTTGTGTTGCGGCTGCGCGTCACGAAAATGCTCGCAGCGTCTTATGCTCCGGAGTCGGCGATACGGCCGTCTCCGGCCCACCGGCTACCGCCGGCGGTTCTGTTTGCTAGGCGGCCTTGGCTGTCTCGTCCCGCAGCGGCGGACGGGAGCGCAGGAAATTCAGCGCTTGATGGTAGCCATCCAGGGTTCCCACGTCCATGTAAATCTCGCCGGAGCAAGTGGAGCGAACGATGTTTCCGGCGGCGATATAGGCGTTCAGGAGATAGCCGAGATATTCGTCTTCGCGATGGCGCGCTTCCCACAGCAGCTTGAGATCATGGAATGCGCTGCCGGTGGTTGTCACCGCTCCCCAGATCCAGTGCGAGTGCGCGTCGGCACGCTTTACTTCCACTTCCTGTACGTAGCCGAAGTCGTCAGAGACGACGGCGTCGAAGGCGTCCGGATTGTCTACCGGGAATAGGAGCAGCCCGACATCCGCCTTGCCGCCTTCGAGGAGCGAAAGTGTAGGACGGAATCCCTTTTCTGGAAACCAGATGGTATCGGGAAGCCCTATCAGCACGGAGTCATGGTGTCGCGCGAAAGCTTCGGCGCGAAACAGCGCATCGCATAGCCCATGCGGCTTCTGCTGCACGACGTAGAAGATTTCTGCGGCGTAGCTGCGCTCGGCGAAGTAGCGGATGAGATCGGTCTTCTCCGCCGAGATCACCATGCATATCTGCTCGACACCGGCGGCGATCATGCGTTCGACCAGATACTCGGCCACAGCTTTCGGGCGCTCCACTCCATCGACTACGCGGCATCCGACGGGCAGCAACTCCTTCGAGCAACCAAGTGGTTGAATGCGCTGTCCGGCGCCGGCTGCGGGAATAATTCCGATCATGCGACTTCGCTCCTTGCTCGTGAGTGATCTGCGCTTGCAGCTTGTTCGATGGCGGCAACCAGCTCCCGCGCACGATGTTCGCCGGTATGGTCCCTAAGCGTGCGCTCGCGGGCTCGCTGTGCGATCTGTGCCAGTTCCGAATCGGGAAGTTCGAGCGCGTGCAAGACATCTTCCGTTGAATTTGCCACTATCAACTCGCGTTCAAGATCGAAGAATGAGTCCAATCCTTCGAACCAGTCGGTCACGATCGGCGTGCCGCACGCGGCGGCCTCAAAGAATCGGCCGGATGGGCAATATCCCCAGCGCGCCATTTCCCTGCGCGTGATGTTCAGCGTGAGCCGCGAGGCAGAGTAGAGGGCCGAGTGATCAGCCGGGGACACATGCTCAAAGCGCTTCACGTTTGTAGGCCACTGCCATCCCCATGGATACATCGATCCCGCAAGAACGAAGGTCTTCCCCAAGGCCCGGCGTGCGGGTTCGAGGAATAGCTGTTCCAGCTTGTCCTGACGATCGGCGGCATAGGTTCCCATATAGCTCAGATCGCACTGATACTCCGGCGGGACTGTCGTTCGCATGTGGACTTCTGGATCGACGCATCCGTACAGCGGCAGAGCCAGCTGCGCATGCCAATGCGACGTGAGTTCGTTGAGCGTTCCGCCGCCGGTGAAGGAGAGATAAAGACCCAATTTCGGAATCTGCTCGCAGCGAAGATATTCAACACCGCCGCGTTCGAGTGCTCCCAGTGTGACTGGCGTATCAAGGTCGTAGAAGACCTTTATTGGGCCATCAACGTCGAGCACCTCGTCGATGATGCGAGCTCCTTCTGGACAAAAACTCGAGCAAATCACGGCATCACTGCCGGCCACACACGCGAGGGCGGAAGTCCGCACCGAATCCCAATCGGAATAGAGCTTTAGTTCACAATGCGGGCTGCTGGAAAAGTCGCGATGCCGGGCGTAGTACGGAACGTCTTTTTCGTAAAAATGGACTTCGTGCCCATCCCGACAAAGGCCTTTGATGATGGCGCGATAGGGCGTGGCATGTCCGTTTCCCCAGGATGAGGAAATCGTGAGCCCGAAGATGGTGATCTTCACCCGCTCCTCCAACAGAGTGGTAGGTGCAGCTCAGCAGGCCGGCAAAACAGGCCCTCAGGACAACGTACTTACCTTTGGTGAGATGCATTCCGCCCCGAGCCGTTGGCTAGGAGAGCTGGATGACGTGATTCGGCGTGGAAGAAGTTGGAGCACCGGGCCGGAGTCGAACCGGCGATACGAGCTTTGCAGGCTCGTGCCTTAGCCACTTGGCGACCGGTGCTCAACGTTGGGGATCCTGCCCTCAGCATTGGGTGAGGGCTTCAAGCTTGTTGGAAAGCCACAACTCTTAAGCCTGTCATCCTGAGCCCTCCTTTTGGGCGAAGGATCTCCCGTGATGTATCGCTCTTGAATTGCTGCCGGCATGGCTCCTGCACGAAGAAACATCGATTCTTGGCCGAGAGCCTAGCGAGTGCAGTTTAACTCCGAAGCATCCCGGGAGGTCCTTCGCCCCAACAGCAGGGCTCAGGATGACAGGCTTAAGAGCATTCCACCCGTAAAGACAAGAAACGCAAAACCGGCGCTAGCTGGCCTTGGCCGTTGCCGCTGACAGCTTCTTCTTTGTGTAGTACCAGTCGGTCACTTCGAGTCCGTTGCCGTTCGAGGCTACGCGCTTCTCGGCGTCGGCCTGGGTGATCGGTGCCCCGATAATGACTGAATCGCCCGGCTTCCAATTCGCCGGGATCGAGCAAGCGTTCTGCTCGGAGGTCTGCAGTCCTTCGAAGACACGCAAGAGTTCGTCGACACTGCGGCCCAGATTCTGCGGATAATAAAGCAGAGCACGAATCGTGTTCTTCGGATCGATGAAGAAGACGGCGCGAACTGCTGCTGTATCGCTCACAGCTTCATGCACCATGCCGAATGCCTTCGCCACTTTCTGATCGAGATCTGCGATCACCGGGAACTGAACCTTCACTTTGAAGTTTTGTTCCATGTTCCGAATCCACGCGATATGCGCATAGACGCTGTCGACGGCGACTCCGATAGGCTGCACATTCAGGCGCTCAAAATCGGCATGGCGGCGGGCAAACTCGACAAATTCAGTGGTGCAAACAGGAGTGAAGTCGGCGGGATGTGAGAACAGCATGACCCACTTGCCCTTCGAGGTGTAGTCGGTGATGTGAATCACGCCATGGGTTGACTTGCCTTCGATCTCCGGGGCAGGTTCGTTGATGCGAGGAATACGGCTGACAGTCGTTTCTGTACTCATAAATCTCCTTGTATCGGAACTCAAAATAGAAAACCCACCTGGCGCCAAGCCGGGTGGGTTTCAGAACTTGTGGGACGAGTTCCCGGTCGGCAGCTCTAAGTAGACTCCTGACAACAGCAGGTACAAAGCCGGACTGGGAAGCTCATTCGCATGATTCGATTGCGCTCAATTGTAGCGCGATTCGCTTTTTTTGTCTTGTCATTCCGAAGCGCCTGATGTTGGCGCGAGGAATCCCTATGGATCGGACCAAAGTTCTCACCACGGAGCCACAGAGTACACGGAGAAGACGTCAGGATTGTTCGTTCGTGATCAATCGCTGCTGTTTGGGCGCGTTAGTTAGCCAAATTTTCGATCCAACGACATGTCCCTGTTTGATAGGCGTCCTGCCATTCTCAACGCCTTCTCCGTGTTCTCCGTGTCTCCGTGGTGAGAACAAAGGGACAGAAGCTTCTTGTACTGCCTGTAAGTTGGAAGGGATTCCTCACTCGGGCTCACGCGAAAGGCTCGCGTGCGCCTGCGTTCGGAATGACAAACGAGAGAGTCCCGACGTTTACCATGGACCTCATGATCGACATCACCCGCCGTCGTCTCCCCTACGTTCTCATGGACGTCTTCACCGATCGTCCACTCGAAGGCAATCAGCTCGCGGTCATCACCGACGCGCGCGGACTCACGACGGAACAAATGCAGGCCATCGCGCGCGAAACGAATTTGTCGGAAACAACTTTCATTTTTCCGCGAGAGCTGGAAGAAGAGCGAAGCAATGGAACGCGCGTGCGTATCTTCACCACGCAGGAAGAGCTTCCCTTCGCCGGACATCCGACGCTTGGTACGTCGTACTTTTTGCATCGCTTCGGCGGCAATGATGAAATCTGGCTCGATCTGAACGTCGGAAGAATTCCCGTGCACTTTCGTCGTGAAGAATCAGGAAGATCATTCGGCGAGATGCGGCAACGCGATCCTGAAGCAGGGAAGGTGCACAATAAAGAAGAAGTTGCTAATGCAAGTGGATTAGCGCTGAACGAACTCGTTGCCGACCTTCCGGTGCAAACTTTCTCCACGGGCTTGCCCTTCACCATCGTTCCTGTCACATCACTCGCCGCAATTCGCAAGGCTGGACCATGGAGCCGCATGGCTGAATATCTTGAACGTACTAATGGAAGGTTCTTCTACTTTGTCACGAAAGAGACGATTGCCTCAGACGCGAAGCTGCACGCACGCATGCCTTTCTACAACGGCGATGATCCCGCGACCGGATCTGCTGCAGGATGTTGCGCTGCATGGATGGCGATGCACGGTGTGCTCGCGCGCGGAGAGCAGGCGATCATCGAGCAAGGCATCGAAGTGCACCGTCCGAGTCGCATCTATGTGCGCGCCGAGAAGGCAGGTGACAAAGTGATCAATGTGCATGTCGGTGGATATTGTGTGGAAGTCGCGCAAGGAGAACTCTGGATCTGAGTCGCGCGCTCAGTGAATCGATAAATTTCCGCCGATTTTTTGCGAAAAGTTTTCTTCGCATTTTCATGCCAAAAAAATTTCTCGGGTTGCATCGAAGGCACTTTACATGAACACTCTCTCAGCCGTAGGATGCACGAACCGTTTCTCACTGAAACGTTCGCCCTTTCGAAGAAAAAATTAAAACAGGCAGGCCGTCTGGATCACGGTTCAGGCGCCGCTCATGTGGAACTTGTGCGTCGCGCATCTCAAGAACGATGCAGCGCCTTTCGTCAGTCCACATCAGATTGCGGCGCCACCGCGGTTTCAGCACCGACCTCCGCTGCACTCCGCCGAAGCGCGGAGCTTTTACTGCAAGGATCCCCAGATGCGACCGAAGAAAGTCATTCTCTGCGTTGACGACAACGAACAATCTCTCTCGATTCGAAAATTCATGCTCGAAACCCGCGGTTATCGCGTGCTCGCCGCGAGCAGCGGACGCGAAGCGCTCGAAGCTTTTCAGCAAGCCGGAACCGTAGATCTGGTCCTCGCCGATCTGCTCATGCCGGAGATGGACGGCGCGGAAGTGATTCGCGTTCTGAAAGAACTCGCTCCGGAAGTGCCTATGATTCTCGTCAGCGGCAAAGTTCGGATGTATGAGAAGAACACAGTCGCTGACATCTTCCTTCCCAAAGGTACCTATCCTGCGGCGGAGCTGCTGGAAAGAATTCGCATTCTTCTGATCAAGAAGCGCGGGCCGAGGAAACTCACCCCTCCCTTTCCCAGTTCGGGAACAGAGCCGTCACACCAGGTTGCGGCGAGCTGAATTCGAAACGCGACACGGATCACGCGCATTTTACGGATTCAGCCCCTGCGGCTGCGGCATCTTCGAATTATCCGTGCAATCCGTAAAATCCGTGTGATCCGTGTCGTGTTTTTGGTTCCCGTGTAAACTGAAAATTTGCCATGCCGCACATTATTCAGGCCGAGAACGTCAGCAAGGTTTACCACGTTGGGAAAGTGAATGTTCCGGCGTTGCGGGGCGTGTCGTTCAATGTCGAACGGGGTGAGTTTGTCAGCATCGTCGGCCCATCGGGCAGCGGTAAATCGACGCTCTTCTATATTCTCGGTGGTCTCACCCGCGCAACCAGCGGACGCGTGCTGATCGATAACGTCGATTTTGCACAACTTTCTGATGCGAAGCGAACGGCGCTGCGTAAGAGCAAGATCGGTTTCGTTTTTCAAAAATTCAATTTGCTTCCTACGCTCGACGCGATGACCAACATCCACATCGCACACGAAATCGCCGGTAAAAACGGCGGCTTCAACCATGAGTACCTCGAGAAGATTATCGGCCTGCTCGGATTGAAAGGCCGCCTTCGTCATCGACCCAGCGAGCTCTCTGGCGGCGAGCAGCAGCGCGTGGCTCTGGCGCGGGCATTGATCAATCATCCAGCGCTGATCCTTGCCGATGAGCCGACCGGCAATCTCGACACCAAGAATTCGAGCGTCGTGCTCAATATGCTGCGGCAGTCGAACCAGGAGCTCGGACAAACCGTGTTGATGATCACGCACAATCCTGACGCGGCCGCGATCGGCGATCGCATCATTCACATGCGCGACGGAGAGATCGTCGATTGACGGAGAAGCCGTCGAAGCAGCGCTCCGCGAAAAAACGTCAGCCACTCATTCCACAAAATCGAGAGATGAGTGTGCCGATTTTGCCGGGCACGGCAGCGACAGACTACGAACGCTATCTGCGGACCGACGAACTGCTGTCGCTGCAAAAACCTCCGGACGAACGCTCACATGCCGACGAGTTGATGTTCCAGGTTGTGCATCAGGCGTCGGAGCTGATTCTGAAGGGCACCGCGAATGAGCTTGATCGTGCGCGCGAATCGATTGTCGCCGCTGACTACACTCGTGCAATCAAGCTGATGGATCGGTCGTTTCGTCTGTTGGATCGAGCGATCGATCTGCTCAATGTTCTCGAGACACTCACGCCATACGAGTACCACGTAATCCGCGCCGGACTCGGTCACGGCAGCGGTCTCGATTCTCCGGGCTTTCTTTCTCTTCTGCATCTCGCTCCCAGGTTGGGAGCGGCATTTTTCGATCAACTTGACCGTGCGGGTCTTGGCGCCGAAGAACTCTATCGCCGCAGCGCTGAGTTCTTGACGCTGCACGAAGTCGCCGAAAAGCTGCTGGATTTCGATGAACGCATGCAGCTCTTCCGGTTTCATCACATGAAGCTCGCCCACCGCATCATTGGAGGGGACGTCCTAGGCACCACCGGACGTCCAGTCGACATACTACGGCAACGTCAACAACACGTGCTCTACCGCGAATTGTGGGAAGTAAGAAACGAAATCACCTCACGTGTGAACGCGAAGACCCAGATGAAAGGGCAGGGGCATGGAAGAGCACAAGGACCACGTGCCTGATTGTCTACAGTAATGACGTGATGCTCAACCAACCTTGGTCATCGTAAATGTACCGCTGGTACATCCGGATGCTCCGGCGGGAAAGCTAAAAGTACCGTTCGCGCTGGTGCTCAAGTAAGCCAAACTTCCGGTCCCCATAAGGGTGCCGTTTGATGATCCCGAAACAAAACCTACTGACACGGTCAAGTTCGAACTTGCCGCTGAAGTAACTTGCCCAGTAACGGTGAAGCTTGTGCCTGTCGCGGCGATCGCCGGGAAACATGAACCGGACGGATTATTCACGGCCGTCACCATCCCACTCAGTGAATTCCCATTCTGACTAAAATCAATAGTCAGTGTTGTGCTCGGCATCGTCGATCCTGCAGCAAAAACCGCATTCCACGTGCCGGTTACAATTGCCGTCTGATTGGCCCCGGGCATAGAGGAAGAATAATTTCCGCACGCACACAGTCCCGCCGCCGCGAATACCACCAAGAACCTAAATACCTTCACGCTCGCATCCCTCACCCACTCCACTCAAAATGCTAAGGAGCTTTTCCACAATTGCATCGCTTTTGTGACGAGGCGGACGGGACGAATGCTCGGTATGAGCGGTTTGCTCGACATCGTGCGAGGTGAAAGCAACAGGCGAGTCCCACTTTCTCGTGCAACGCGTCACCACGGCGGAGCTAAACAAGATCATGCCGATCTAAATGGACTTCGTGGACACTGTGGACAGTTTAGTTTTGCTTCGCCGCTTTCTCCGCCAGCCTGCGGAGGAAGAAAAACCGTGGGTTCACGTGCTTGGCAACGTCCGGCAGGAACTCGTTCATGAGGTTCCACGCCGCGTCCGAGCCGATGCTCACGAAGATCCGGCTCGAGATCGCTCCTGGGCTCTCGTCGCGCTCGAAGTGATAAGTGGTTTCGAGCAGGGCTGAAGAAGTCGTGCCCACGAACTCTGCATAGTTGAACATCGGTTTCCCAAAATCGGAACGTGCGACGACGACTCGCGAAAGCGCGTAGAAGATGCGCCTGGTCGTGCTCGATCCGGGATCGCGGTGATAGTGTGGGTCCTGGCGCGCGAGCGACGAAACCAGAAACGTCGAAAAGAATTCATTCAGCCCATCGTCCGCCATCGACATGCCAAATCGCTTTCCGAAGCCGGTCCAGCCGGTCCCAAAGGCAGACGTTGGACTGCTGGTGAGATTCGAGATCTCGGAATCAAGGGCTGTACCGCCGATATTTACAGGGTCGGAAAAGTTCCTGAGCGCCAGTCGAAACTTGCCGCTCGGAGTCAACGGCGGCCTGTGCCAGAGATCCTCACTTTCGATTCGGCTTTGCAATTGCCCGGAGAGATGCGCAAGACGATCGCAACTGCGACTGTTGGCGACTGCGGACGTCGGAATGGGTGGCTCGATCGTTTCCGCCGTTCTCAAACCAGGACCGAAGGATTGTGCAGAGAGCTCCTTTAGAGCGTCTGTCGAGAAGAAGAATGTGGCGACAAGGATGATTTGCAGGGTGCTCCGACGGCCAAAGCTTGGGCGACGAAACGCTGCGTTGCGCTTCAGCGACAACTCGTCCTGGAGCACGGCCGGCATGGCTCTCTGTTATGCGCGAACCGCTGTTCTTTTACAAGATGACTGAAGGCTTGTAGCAGGATGTACAGAGGCCAGACCCACTCTGGCCTCTGTTCAAGTAAAGCTAGCGCGGGTTCTCATCTTTGACGATCGCCTTCGCAGTTTCTGCCGTATGTTCATCGGCTTTCACTGACGAATCGGTGGTAGTCACAGAATCGGCCTTTGCGGCTTCAACCGCATCCTTCTTTTCGCCGGCTTCGATCTTGGCGGTCTCTACTATGTCATTCTCGTTTTTGGGCTCGATCTTCACCGTAGCCAGAATTCTCTCCAGCTTAGTGAACAGATCCTTGTGCTCGGAGTTTGATACAACATTGACATCCTGCTTTGGTTCAGCATTCACCAACATGCCGAACTCGTAGCAAACGCCTTTGTCGGCCGACGCTCCCGGCACGAAGCGATGATAGTAGCGGATTAGGGTCTGGTCGTTCTGCTTATCAAGTTCGGAGTACTCCACGCCGCGAAAGCTAGTCTTCACTCCTGGCACAAACACTGGCTGTTGATTGGCGGAGCCGTCGGTTTGCAACTCGTCCGAACCGGTTTGGGAATCGCCAGGGAACTGGCTGCACTGATCGGCAGTCAGCTCCTGATTCACGTTTAGAAGAAATAGATCGCCCAGTTCATCTTTCTTGTTGCTCGGTAATTCGATCGCCGCGAGGGTTGACCCGCCCGGACCTACGTAGCTCATCGGCAAGCGATCCTGCGAAGTTGAATCCTTCTCAGCTTTCTCGCCGGCCTTCAGCACGGCTTTGCGCGGATAGAGGAAAGAAACTCCGGAGTCAGAGTCCTTGAAGGTCCGAACCGACGCTCTCCTGACGGGACCTTTCACCGAGATCTTCTTTCCCGTTTCAGGCTGGTTCACCGCGGCCCGGATCGCGCTCGGCGTTGTCTCCGCGAGGTTCTGGTTAGAAACGCTCTGTGGAACCGGCTGGCTCTGGTTCGCGCTTTGGTTGTTGCTCTTACTTTTTCCGCACCCGGCAGTGCCGAGGGCGAAGGCGGTAATCAGCAAGGCAGCGAATGGGGCAATCACTGCTTTGCCGCTGGGAACGACGCGCGTCACCGCATTGGCCGCGACGTTCATTGAAGTTGAAGAGATCCGGTTGAAGTGTTTCACGTTGTCACCTCCGCTGCTTGCGCAGTCGCCCACAGAATTGCAAGGCGTCTTCCAAGATGACCTGCATTGATTTCACGCGACTTAGTGCGCAATCGTGAGCAGCAGCGCGTTTCTGCCGGTACACGGCTGTGTCAGCGTGCACACAAGTCGCCAACAAAGAGGTTTTCGTACAATCCCGATATGGCCACTGATCGCGAGATTCTCGCGCGCATCGCGCGACAGCCGAACCAGGCTGCCGGATTCAAGCAACTCGTCCGCGAGCTTCGCCTGAGCGGCGGATCCGAACGGCGCGATCTGGAACATCGACTGCATAAGCTGGTTGACCGGGGTGAGCTTGTGAGCACCGGACGGGACCGCTTTGGTCTGCCGACCGCCGCAGCGAAGAAGAACCTGGTTGCCGGGGAATTGTCCGTTCATCGGGACGGCTATGGCTTCGTGCGCCCGCGCGATCCGGCAGTGCGCGACCGGATTCAGGGCGACATCTATATATCTCCGCGGGACATGAACGCCGCGATGAGCGGCGACTCTGTCCTCGTCGAACTCGGATCAAGTCGCGGAGACGGCCGCGTCGAAGGGGTGATCATCAAGGTGATGGGCCGGGCACATCCGACGGTGGTCGGAACGTTTCATTACGGCGACCGTTACAACTACGTCCAACCTATGGACGACAAGCTTGCTGATCCGATCATGATTCCGCGCGGGATGGAGATTCCCGAATCTACAGCTAGGGCGGGCCATGCTCCCTCACCACCCGCACCCGGCCGCGAGTCGCGGCATCGCGTAATCGGCAAAGAATCCCGACGTACTCAGCACTCCGATCTCGAAGACATGGTCGTCGATGTCGAGGTAATTCAATGGCCTTCAGGTACGCAGAATGCGCGCGGAAAAGTCATTGAGGTGCTCGGTTACGAAGATGATTTCGGCGTGGATGTCGAGATCGTCATTCGCAAGCACCATATCCCTCATGTTTTTCCCGCCGAGGTGTTGGAGGAGGCTGAGGGGTTCACGGCCGTATTGGATCGACGCGAGGTCACGCGGCGCAAGGATTATCGCGATCTACCGATTGTGACCATCGACGGCGAGACTGCGCGCGACTTTGACGACGCTGTGCTCGTCCGCAAACTGGAAAACGGCAATTACGAGCTGCAGGTGCACATTGCGGATGTCGCTCATTACGTGACCGACGGCTCGGCTATCGACGCCGAAGCGGGGCTACGAGGAACCTCGGTTTACTTCCCAGATCGGGCCGTGCCGATGCTTCCGCTGGAGCTCTCGACCGATATGTGCAGCCTGCGTCCGCAGGTCGAGCGGCTGGTGCTCTCCTGCATCATGGAGATCGATCATGCCGGCGAGATCGTCGGCTACGAATTGCACGAAGGCGTGATCCGCTCCGCTGCTCGCATGACCTACAACGAAGTGCAGGCGATCCTCGACGGCGATCCGAGCATGCGCAAACAATACGCGCATCTAGTAAGCGAGTTTCAGCGCATGGAGGAGCTGGCGAAGATCCTCAATCGCAAGCGCGAGAAGCGCGGCTCCATCGATTTCGACATGCCTGAGCCCGTGATCGAGTTTGACGAAGCCGGACTCATGCGCGGCGTTACACGCTCAGAACGCAAATTCTCGCATCGCATCATCGAAGAGTTCATGCTTGCTGCGAACGAATGTGTCGCGGGATATCTCGAAAGCCATGACATCGCTTCGCTATATCGCATTCACGAGAAGCCTGATGCAAAGAAGGTTTATGACTTCGAACTGCTAGCGGCCGCTTTTGGGTATTCGCTCGGCGTGTCGTTGCCTGTGCGGCGATTTCAAACCCGCGGAGAACGGCGTGAGCGCCACGGCAGTGGACGCAATCCTCGGCAACACGAAATTCCCGAAGAGGTACACATAACGCCGCGTATGTACCAGAAGCTCACGGAGAAGATCGCAGGCAAGCCGGAGGAGCGAATTCTTTCTTACCTGATGTTGCGCTCGCTCAAGCAGGCGCGCTACTCAGAACAGAACGAAGGCCACTTCGCGCTGGCCGCGCCCACGTACACGCACTTCACCTCGCCCATTCGCCGCTACCCCGATTTGATTGTTCACCGCATTCTGAAAGCTGTGCTCAACGACAAGATGGATGGACACAGTGGACGAAGTGGACACGATGGACAACGTGGAGCCGGGCGCCCTCGCCCGGGTGTTTCCCACTCAAGCGAAAATGCCTCGCCCTGGTCGAAGCGCAGAGAAGAGGATGAAAAACAAAAGAAGCAGCCAACCGAAATTATTCCGCTCGATGCACTCCACGACATCGCCATCGGCTCCAGCATGACTGAGCGCCGAGCCGACGAGGCCGAACGCGAGCTGATCGAATGGAAAAAGATCAAGTTCATGCAGAACAAAATCGGCGACGAGTTTCCGGCGCTTATCGTGAGCGTGACCAAGTACGGCCTGTTCGTGGAGATCGAGGATCTCTTCGTCGAAGGTTTAGTGCCAATCGGATCACTCTCGGACGATCGCTACACCTACCGCGAAAACACGCGGCAGATTATCGGCGACCGCTCTGGGCATGCGTACTCAATCGGCGATCGCGCGCAGGTCATTCTTGACCGGATTGATCGTGTTCAGCGGAAGCTGCAGTTCGCGATTGCGGAAGAAGAACGAAAAACCAAGAGGCAAACACGAAGGTGGCGAAGGTAGAGCAGTAAGGTCACGAAGCAGCTTTGTGACCTCCTGCTTTGCCTCCGTGACCTTCGTGTTCGCTCTTGCCCGGTTCTTGTAAAATCGTTTGTTTAGCCACGGAGGAGAGTAGAAGCACATGGCACATATGGTGCGGTGCGTGAAGTATGGCCGGGAGATGCAGGGCCTCGACGAACCGCCTTTCGACAACGAACTCGGCCAAAAGATTTACGAGAATGTCTCGAAGCAAGCGTGGGCTGATTGGGGCGAGCACCAGAAGATGTTGATGAACGAATACCGGCTGCAGCCCTGGAAGAGAGAAGCGCAGGAATTTCTGGCGCAGCAACTGCAGGCGTACTTCTTCGGCGAAGGTTCCCAATTGCCGCAAGAATACGTCCCGCCTTCAAGATAGAACTTGGCAATAGCTCCCCCACCCATAATCGAACTGCGTCCGCCGCAGGTCTCTGCCAATACATGGCCTGAAGTTCTTCGCCGCTACTGGCCGGCGTGGTTGGCGGTTTTTCTTATCTTCTGCTTCGTTTATCTAGGCTCTCTCTCCTCGCCTGCAATCTTCGACGACGCTGACGCCACGCATGCGGAAGCCGCGCGAGAAATGGTGGCGACTCATGACTGGGTGACGCTGCATGTCGATGGCATTCGTTACTTGGAGAAGCCTCCACTCCCATATTGGCTCGTCGCCTCGTGCTATGAACTGTTCGGGGTTAATGAGACATCAACTCGACTTCCGACGGCGATCACGATCTTTTTATTAACGCTGCTCGCTGCGGACTGGTCCCGACGAGCTTTTGGCGTACGGGCGAGTATCTATGCTGCGCTGTTTGTAGTGACGGCGATCGGGTTTTATCTCTTTACGCGCATTCTGATTCCCGAAGCGTTGCTGGCACTCATGATCGCGGGAGCGCTGTATTTTTCCGTGTTGGCGCTGGAGCGCGGAAACAGGTCGCGGCTTTGGTATGCAGCTTACGTGTGTTTAGCACTGGCTGTTCTCGCGAAGGGATTGGTCGCGATCATCTTCGTAGGCGGAACTCTGATCGCGTATCTACTCGTGACCGGCGAGTGGAAGCGCTGGCGCGAATTTCATCTGTTCACCGGCACGTTGCTGTTCTTATTAATCGCAGCGCCCTGGCATATACTCGCCGGCGTCCGCAACACGGGATTCTTCTGGTTTTATTTCATCAACGAGCACGTGCTGCGATTCCTGGGCAAGCGGTATCCGAAGGACTATAACAAGCTGCCGGCAATCGCCTACTGGACTTTGCACTTTGTGTGGCTGTTTCCGTGGAGTCTCTTCCTCGCACGCGTAGTCGAGAACTTGCGACAGCGCGCAAAAGAGCGCGCTCCTACTGAATGGACCTTCGCAGATCGCACGCGCATGATCTGCCTCGTGTGGTCGGGCCTGATTCTGGTCTTCTTCGCGATCTCGACCAATCAGGAGTACTACACATTCCCTGCCTATTTACCGTTGCTCCTGCTCGCCGCCGACGCCCTGAGTTCCGAGCGCATTCGCAGTCGCTGGAGCACGGTCGCGTACGCAATGCTTTCCGTTCTGGGAACTGCAGCGGGCGTGGCGTTGATTGCGGGTGTGTGGTCTTCGCGGCATCTGCCGGTACCACCAGATTTGGGAGCAGTCCTCGCCGACCGCCGCGTCGCCGATAACACGCTCTCAATGTCCAAGTTCTTCGATCTGACTGGGGCGGCGTTTGCCGGTTTGCGTCTCCCAGCGTTGCTCGCTGCTTTCGCTCTGCTGCTCGGCCCGCTGTTCGCCTTGATCATTCATCGCCGCTCATCACGAACTGCGGTTTGGACGCTCGCCATCAGCTCGGCCACGTTTCTATTCGCCGCACATATTGCGCTGGTTCGTTTTGGTCCGTTCATGTCTTCGCGGATTCTTGCGCGCGACATCCAGCGCGAGCTTCGTCCAGGAGACGAGGTAATGATTTACGGCGACCAGGCATATGGGTCTTCACTGACTTTTTACCTTCAGCGACAGGTGCTGCTCGTGAATGGACGAAGCACTTCCCTGCTCTGGGGATCCAAATATCCTGACGCTCCACACATATTCCTGAACAGTCAAGATCTACTGAGGGAA
Organism: Terriglobales bacterium; assembly: GCA_035764005.1. NCBI lineage: Bacteria > Pseudomonadati > Acidobacteriota > Terriglobia > Terriglobales > Terriglobales bacterium. The sequence continues at coordinate 34,771 of DASTZZ010000124.1, read as the reverse complement.
TGGAGCGGCCCACATCGCGTATTCCTCTTCGTGACCGCGGACGACAGTGACAAAGTCAGGTCTATTCTGGGAAATGATCCCCGCGTCTTCGCGGAAGTATCCGGCAAGCAGATTCTGAGCAATCAGTAGCCTGTGCAGCCTATCGCCTATTGCCTATTGCTTATTGCCGCTTCCAAACACTTCCTTCAACAACGACGTAGTCCGCGCCATTGGGTCTTTGCGGATCTTCGTCTCTTCTTGAGCCATCACATAGAAGAGACCGTCGACGGTCTTGCCGACGACATAATCGTCGAGATCGAAGTTCTGGCTCGCGGCAACTCGTGCCGCCATGGGATTTTTCATGAGCTGATCGTACTGGCGCACCACGCCAACGTTCTCCATCGCCTGATGCACAATCGGCGCGAAGGCCTCGCTGAGCTGCTCTGAACTCTGCCGCTTGAAATAGTCCGTTGCCGCCGTATCGCTGCCGGAGAGGATCTGCCGCGCATCAGCGAAGCTCATTTGTTTTACCGCATTGATAAATATCTGCTTGGCCGCAGGCGTCGCTTGCTCGGCAGCGCGGTTCATGCCGACTTCGAGCGCGTCCACCTGCGATCCCATGCCGACAAGTCGCAAGCCGTTGCCGACTCTTTTGAGCTTATCGGGCAGCAGAATCCTGATCGCTTCGTTCTCGAGAAAGCCATTCGGACGTCCTGTCGAGGCCACAGCGTTCCGAGTGCTCACGGTCAATGCTTCCTTTAATCCAGCAACGATCTTGTCGTTCGTGAGACCGTTTACGCTGGTTGAGTGTGCGGCTTTGGCGCGTTGGAAAATTTTGGCGAGCGTCGATTGCGCAGTGCAGACCTGAAACGCGACAACCGAAGCGAGCGCGGGGATCAGGACAGAGGCAGCCTTTCGAGCGAGAGACGAAGTACGCATGGTGTTCTCATGAGAATAACGAGCCTCGAGCGTGCGCAGAAGACACGAGAGGTCATGACCTCGTGTTCTCATTTATCAAAATCCACGCACAACGAATTTGTCAGCGTTGTAGCCTGTGAACGCCCAGGCGGCTCACCCATGCTGACCAATCTTGTAAGCCTCTTTCTGCTATTTGCAATGCAAGCGACGCCGGCTCCAAAGCCGTCGCCGAATCTCGCGGGAATCGCGCATGTAGCGTTTCACGTAACTGACGTTCCCAAATCGCGCGAGTTCTATCGCGCTCTCGGATTCGAAGAGGCGTTTGCGTTCAACGATCCGGGCAAGCCGCCGGTGTCATACGTGAAGGTGAACGATCGCCAGTACATCGAGCTGTACCAGCGCAAAGACCAATCGCAGCCGCTGGGACTCATGCACGTCTGCTATGAGGCGAGCGATCTCGAATCGCTCCACGCCTATTACGTTGAGCAGGGAGTGGACGCGCCTGCCCCCCGCAAAGCTCGAGCCGGCAATCTTCTGTTCGTCCTCCACGATCCCGAAGGACAGACCTTCGAATTCACGCAGTACATGCCTGGCTCACTGCATTATGAGGCGCGCGGCATGCATCTCGGAGCGAACCGCATTGGAGACAAGATGGTGCGCCCAAGCGTGCCGGTGAAGGATTTGGATTCCGAGCATTCCTTTTACAAGAAGCTGGGCTTCGAGGATGCAGGTTCCGAAAATGGAATTCGCCTGCGCTTGCCTGGGGATTCTGGTGAAGGAATTCAACTCCAAAGCAACAACGCGCCTACCGAAGTCGTGTTTGCAGTCCCTGATGTGAAGCGCGCAGCCAGCGAATTGCGGAAACGCGGTCTGAAACCTGAGGAGAATGCCGACTCAGTTTCGGTCGCCGATCCAGATGGGGTTGTGATTGTGTTTGCGCGTACCAAGGGTTCGCGGTGAAATCTGATATTTCCCACATTTCAAATCTCAGCGGCATCGACATTCCACGATCATTTTTGAGTAACGCGCCGTTTGCGGTACTTGCAGCAGAATTCGCGGGCTCCATGGACGGGATTCAGGCTTGTCCGGAGTGAAGCGCAGGGGGCCTTCATCGACAGCCAAGACAGCGTCAGTTCCGGGGCAACCAATGCATTCCTTGACTGTTCTATAAAACTAGTACATTATATGTACCGTGAGTCCCGCACTCCCAAAACGCAAGCCGTTCCGGTTCGAGCTTGATGTCCATAGCGGGGTGCCGGTGTACCGGCAGATCATTGACCAGGTTACGGGCGGACTCGCTGCCGGCGCGCTAGCTGCAGGCGATCAGCTTCCAACAGTGCGTCAGCTTGCTGTGGATCTCGCGATCAATCCGAATACGGTGATTCGTGCTTATCGCGAGCTGGAAATCCGCGGAATTCTGGAGACGCAGCAAGGGACAGGAACTTTCATCAGCAAGCAGAAGGTAAATCACAACGACGCTGACCGGCGCCGCCGCCTCGATCAACTCGTCGCCGATTTTGCGGCGCGCGCGGGCGCAGCCGGATTCACGGTCGAAGAACTCATCGAACAACTCGAAGAGATGCGGAGCGAAGTAAGAAAGCGAAGGTGATTTATGTGGAACATCAATCAAAATCGGATCAGCGGCACGGCGCTGGCGTTATGCGTCATCTCCATCGGAATCGGATTTGCGCTGATGATGGCGCTGGGCAGCCGCACGGGTTTTTATGTGTGCCTGGCGGTGGGAATTTACCTGCTGTTTGCCATCAAGGTCGCTGATCAGTGGGAGAAGGTGGCCGTGCTGCGCTTCGGACGCTACGTTGGCCTGCGCGGGCCAGGCCTGTTCCACGTCGTTCCCATTGTGGATCGCCTGAGCCGCTTCGTCGATCAGCGTATCCGCGTCGCCAGCGTAACCGCTGAATCGACACTCACGCGCGATACCGTCCCGGTGAATGTGGACGCAATCGTCTTCTGGATGGTGTGGAACGCGGAGAAGTCAATTCTCGAAGTTGAAGACTTCGTGCAGGCGATCACGATGAGCGCGCAAACTGGACTGCGCGAGTCAATCGGTCGTCACGAACTTTCGCAGATGATCACCGAACGCGAGACGCTCGGCCGCGAGTTGCAGCGCATCCTGGACGAGAAGACGAATCCATGGGGAATCACCGTACAGTCAGTAGAGATTCGCGATGTACGCATCCCCCAGGCGCTCGAAGACGCGATGTCGCGTCAGGCCCAGGCAGAACGCGAGCGACAGGCACGTATCATTTTAGGTCAAGCTGAAACCGAGATCTCCGACAAGTTCTCGCAGGCTGCGGCGACTTATCAGGACAATCCTGTCGCGCTGCATCTGCGCGCGATGAACATGCTTTACGAAGCCATCAAAGAGCGCGGCTCGATGGTGATTGTGCCTTCGTCGGCAGTCGAGACGATGGGGTTGGGTGGAAGTCTTGCAACGGCGGCTTTGGGCGGCGCGAAACCCTAGCTCAATCAGTTGGCGGCTCCGCCGATGGTTCTCAAGCGGAGCCGCTGTTGCGCGCAACTGGCGGCCAGAGATCAGACTTTAGTCGCCTGAAGGCATTAACGCGATTTCTTCCTCTTCAGTTGCAGGAAAGCTTTCCTCCGCATGGAAGCTCGGCGCCGATCCATTTGTGTGTGAGTGGCCATTGCCGTTCCTGACGTGACCGTTGGTTCGGATCGCGCCTGCATGACGATGGGTCGGCGTTGCCTCGAACTGCTCTGTTTCCGTGGATCCCGCCAAAGCGCACGTCGATGTCTGTCCCGAGGAAATCACAGTGGCGACGGAGTCGAAGTATCCGGTTCCGACAAAGCGTTGATGCTTCACCGCGCCGTAGCCATGCTTCTCCCCCATTTGGAATTCGCGCTGCTGAAGCTGCGAGTAGGCAGACATTCCGCTGTGCGCGTAGTCACGCGCCAGCTCGAACATGGAGAGGTTCAGCGCGTGGAATCCAGCGAGCGTCACGAACTGAAACTTGTAGCCCATCTTGCCTAGCTCGCGTTGGAAGTCGGCGATCTCGGTTTCGGAGAGCTTCGCCTTCCAATTGAATGACGGCGAGCAGTTGTACGCAAGCAGCTTGCCCGGGAACTCGGCGTGAATGGCATCGGCGAAGCGGCGCGCCTCTTTCATGTTGGGTTCCGAAGTCTCACACCAGATCAAGTCGGCGTAGGGAGCATAGACGAGACCGCGCGCGATAGCGGCGTCGAGTCCGCCGCGCATGCAGTAAAAGCCTTCCACGGTGCGCGCGCCGGTGATGAACTCACGGTCGCATGGATCGCAGTCGCTGGTGAGCAGTTGTGCCGAATTGGCATCGGTGCGCGCGACTATCAGCGTCGGCACTCCGAGAACATCGGCTGCTAGACGGGCTGCGACCAGCTTCTGAACGGCTTCCTGCGTGGGAACGAGAACCTTCCCACCAAGGTGTCCGCACTTCTTCGCGGAAGAAAGCTGATCTTCGAAATGCACGGCAGCCGCGCCGGCTTCGATCATGGCTTTCATCAATTCGAACGCGTTCAGACATCCGCCGAATCCGGCTTCGGCGTCGGCGACGATGGGCAGCATCCAATCGATGCCGTCGCGCCCTTCGCTGTGCGCAATCTGATCCGCACGGACAAGAGCGTTGTTGATGGCGCGCACAACGGCGGGCACGCTGTTCGCGGGGTAAAGACTCTGGTCAGGATACATCTGCCCGCTGAGGTTGGCGTCTGCTGCCACCTGCCATCCGCTAAGGTAGATTGCCTTCAGACCAGCCGCAGCCATCTCGACAGCCTGGTTTCCGGTCAGTGCGCCGAGAGCGGCAATATATGGCTCGTCGTGCAAGAGTTTCCAGAGCTTTTCGGCGCCGGCCCGGGCCAGCGAGTACTCGATTCGGACCGTTCCCCGCAAGCGATCTACGTCGTGATTTGAATACGGACGAATAATGCCCGCCCAGCGTGTGCCATTCCCGTTTTGATTTATTTCCTGAGTCCGAATCATACGTTCTCTCCCAGCCGAGGATTGCTTACTGCCTCAAGCGCACCTCATTAGAAGCCAGAATTGAGCAGAGAGCAATCCATGTAGCCCGATTCGGACCAGTGTCTTTAAGGCCTATATATGCTGATGCAAGAGTCGTAAACAATTGCATATATGCGACTTATATTTACACTTAAGCTCATCAGCAATGTGCACTAGAGATTCCCAATAGACCGATATGGATGAGAGCGGTACAATTCCGGCATGGCCGGACTCCTGGAGGAACTGACTCGCGATCTGAACAGAGCTGTGCGCGAGCGACGCATTGAAGACGGATTTCGACTTCTCGAAAGTTCCTCGTCCATTGTCGAACAGGCAGACTCGAGCGAAGCCGATGCCGCAGCCATCGTGCTCTGCGTGGCCGAGTGGGTCGATGCAGGCTACTCGGATCATCGCCTCATAGAATCTTTGCTCGCGCGCTTCTCCATGGACTACCGGCGCCAGATGCCGGTTGCGGAGTACTTGCTGCTGCGCATGGCCGAGGCATTTTCCTGCATTGCAAAGGAAGACGCGGATTCCGCGATCTCCCTGCTGCAATTTGTCCTGCAGGCTGAACGCGAACTAAACGATCCGAGATTGATGGTGCTGTGCCATTTCTGGAAGGGACGAGCGCACCGCAAAAAAGGGGAGTACGAAGCGGCATTGCACGACATCGCCGAAGCTCGACGCCTCTCTAGCCGTGTGAAGGAATCGAAGCTTACCGCTCTGATTCACATTCAGGAAGGCTGGATTGACTTCCAGCTTGGTCGTCCCAAAGAGGGACTGCGTGTACTCGACCAAGCCGAGGCTGAGTTGAAGCAAACCGATGACTATCTGGCGCTCGGCAACATCGAATCGGCCCGTGGACGCATCGTGCGCCGCTCGGGCGAATACGCACAGGCGCTGCATCATTTCGATCGCGCCGTAGCCGTCTACGCGCAACGTTATCCCAACCACCGCAATCTCGCGCGGGCATTGGTCAATGCCGCCTACGTGAAGCGCTTGATCGCGCTGCAGCTTCGCAAGCAGATTGACGCGCGCGCCGCAAGCTCAGCCAAGTCAGGCGACGGCGAATCGCGCGGCGGCGCTCACGCTCGGTACACCAAGCTTTGTCGCGATGCTCTTGAACAACTTCATCGCGCTGGAGAAATCTACGCGCATCATCAGCACCACGGCGGGACGGGCACCGTGCTGGTCAACGCCGGACAGCTACATCTCGATCAAGGGGATATTGATCGCGCGGCGCATGAAGCGCTGAAAGCTTACGAATTGGCGCAACAGAAGCATGATCACATTCTCATGGCCCGCGCTCGCGTGCTGCAGTCGGCTGCAGAAAACGCCCGCGTGGAGGATGAAACCGAAGATTCCGATTTGGCGCTTCATGCCAATCTTGCACGTCAATACGCCGAGGAGGCCATTGCACTTGCGACGCAAACAGAAAATCGGCGTCTCAAAGCCGGAGCCTACCTCGCGCGCGGCAGCGCAGCAGCGAACGACTTTTTCCAAGATTGGGAAGAGGCGAAAAAATATGTCGAGCTTGCCTCCGCGCTGATCGGCAGCGAGGACCGCGATCATCTCTGGGAAGAAATGGCAATGCTGAAAGCGCGAATTCTGCGTATATCGAAGATCGATGACACGCTGCGCACCTGGTCGGAAGGAATGCTAGGGGACAAGACCTTCCAGCAGGTCACAGAGGAATTCGCCGAGATTGTGATTCCAAAAGTGTGGGCACGCGAAGGGCGGAAAGTACTGCGTGTAGCAAAGAAGTTGTCGGTCTCGCCCAAGAAGGTCCGCCGAATCCTGCGGAATGCTGGATTACTCACAGCAGAGCGATAAATCACAAGCGATTGCGGAAACTGGATGGCGAAGGACGACTACCCCGATGATGGAGTGCGCCGCTCCTCGTACCACACAACGAGCGGCGCACCTGATTGGATAGTTGATTTATGCGACTTTGCTGCTTGCGGTCTTCAGGCAGGCCGCGACATCGCCCAGGACCTTGTCATAGTCGGCCGTAGTGGCGCGTTCTACGTGAATACGAGCGCCTTTGATCCCAGCCTCCTCCACCAGTCGCTTGAAGTCGAACTGAACAAAGTTTTCAACTTGCTGCCGCGTGAGGAACGCGATGGGAACACTGGCTGACTGGCCGGACGAGGTCTCGATTCTTACGTTGTAGGGAAATTCGGGCTGCTGCGCTTCTGTATTCAATGCACCACCTCCAAAGGGGCCGGGGAATTTCGCTTCGAGAGCGAATGGAAGTGGCGGCAAAGCGAACATACCACAGGTTGCTCGCCAAACCGAGCAAGAAATTTAAGGCGCGAGTCGGGTGCACAAACTCATAGTGAGTAATTTGATCCGCGAGAAGACAGCCAACGAGAGCAACTATGAGTCTGAGAGCAGACATTCCGGTTGCCAATGAGCTTTTGAGTTATTACAATTGTAATAACGTAGCTGAAGGTAGCCTATGGTCGAGCTCAAAGTCCGAAAATTTGGAAACTCGCTTGGAGTGGTTTTGCCAAGGGAGGTAATCAGCCGTCTCGGCACAGGCGATGGTGAGCCGTTGTTTCTGGTCGAGGCTCCAGAGGGCGAATATCGGCTTACGCCCTACGACCCGACATTCGCGAAAAAGATGCGGAAGGCCGATGAGATCATGCGCCGATATCGCAACACGCTACACGTGCTCGCCAAGTGAAGGAACCGCTGTGGATCGACGAGCATGACGCCTTGACGCTGCACGATCGCCTCCTTGGCCTGCATGGCGGAGCAGCGGGAGTGCGTGATCGTTCTTTGCTGCAGTCGGCATTGGCAAGACCGCAACAGCATTTTGCGTACGGCAAATCTCTCGACGTAATCGCGCTGGCCGCGATTTACACCGCTGGGCTCTTGCGAAACCATCCATTCATTGACGGTAACAAGCGCACGGGTTTTGTTACGGGAATCCTTTTTCTTGAACTGAACGGCTATCGCTTCACCGCAAGCGAAGAAGACGCGGCGCGCGCAGTCATCGAACTGGCGAGCGGCAAACTCGACGAAGCCGGCTACACGGCTTTTCTTCGCGCACACTCATCGGCGGATAAAGACTCGCGTAGAAAGAAGTGAACGCCCGGAGTATTGCGCACTAGAAGCCTCCCTCAGGGTTGTTGGCGCACGGATACACATCATTGGCTAGTGCGGAAAGCTTGAAACTCCCGAATGTGTGCCTCCGCAGAACTGGAGAGGATATTCAGCCGTATGCGAGCCGCGGTCACGGGCGGAAAGCTGTCGATCTTTTTGTGTCCAAGTGCGTGACCTTCCGCGACTGATTTCCAGTTCTTGCCGTCCCAAATCTCGATCCTGTAATGATCGACGTGCTGCCCATCGTTCAGCCACTCCATTGTCAGCGTGTGATCGAAGGTGATCGGCTTGTGGAGAGTGGCTTCGAGAATTGCATGGTGTGAGCCGGTGGGAGCGGACCAGAAGGTATCAGGATCGTTATCGAACGCGGCTTCGGATACCGAATTGGGAACGTGCTCTTTTGCAATCAGATTCGTCGCGTACCGCTTCCGGATTGCCGCTCCGAATTCTTCGAGTCGCTTGACGTCGGCGTCGGGCACCAGGCCGCGCCGATCAGGTGCAAGTCCGAGCATGAGCTGGCCGCCGCGTCCGACGGTGTTCTCATAAATCGAAATCAATTCATCGACCGATTTCAGCGTGCCTTCGTCATTGGGATGCCAGAACCAGTGCTGCTTGTGCAGTGGCGTATCCGCCTCGACTGGACGCCAGCGCAAGTATCCGTGACGGTCAAGCACGTTCCAGTTTTCGTACGGAATGGTGCCGTCTTCATTGCCGGCCCAACGGATGTCGCCGTACTCGAACAGCGCGGCATCGGCGAACACCAGCGTGTTGGGCTGCTTGATGCGTAATGTTTCGATAATGCGTGGAAAGTTGTAAACGTGTCCGGCGCTGCCGGCGCCATCAAGCCAGAATTCCACCAGATCGCCATAGTGCGAGGTGAGTTCGTCGAGCTGCGCTGCGTAATAGTCATCGTATTCGGCGGAATTTTTATAGCGCGGCTCGTGGCGGTCCCAGGGAGAGAGATAGACGCCGAACTTCATGCCCAGCTTGTGCGCCGCGTCGGAGACACGCTTCACTACGTCGCCCTTGCCGCTCTCCCATGGGCTGCTTTTTACGCTGTAGGTTGTTTGTTTGCTGGGCCACAGGCAGAAGCCGTCGTGATGTTTGGCCACCAGCACCACATACTTAGCGCCCGCAGCTTTGGCCGCCTGCAACCATTGTTCCGCGTCGAGCTGTGTCGGATTGAAGACCTGCGGGCCGGCGGTGCCGTCTCCCCACTCGCGATCGAGATAAGTGTTGGTTCCAAAATGGATCAGCACACCGAATTCAAGATCCTGCCATTCGACTTGCTGCGGCGAAGGCTTGAGATCAACGGCATTTTGCGCCAACGCGAAAGATGTGAGCATCAGCGCAAGCGAGATGGCTAGTAGAGATTGCACGAAGCGAGTTTTCTTCCTGGAATCTCGGTCAGAGTCCAATCCTTCTCCTTCGAGCTACGCAGAGGTTTCTCGACATAACTTAGCTGCTCAAGAATCCTGCCCCGGGCACAGTAAGGGCTTGATATCGACGACTGGGGTGCCGTCGATGGCTTCGATTGGTCCGACCAGCAGGCGGCTTCCCTCGATTCGCCGCACCGTCACCTGATGCAGACCGATGGGATTCGGGCGGTCCGGAGAGCGCGTGGCGAAAACGCCGGTAAGCGGATTCTGCTTGTTGCCTCGCGGATGAACTTTCAGAGTCTCGCGTCGCGATTGGTGAAGCCAGGTAAGAACGACCACCGCATCGCCTACAGCTAGACCTTCCAGCGCAGGAGCAGCGAACGCATGCACCTCCAGCCACGCGTCGGGCGCGCCTTCAGCGCCCTGGCGCGGAGCGTTCTTGCGTTGTTTCAGCGTGGAATGAATGACGCCTATGGAACGAAAAGACGGAATCCGCATGGGAGAGCTGCGCCTCCGGTGTGGTTTTTTGATTGCATCAGTCATCGACATAGCACCCTGGCGGCTGGCACTGCTCAGTGCCAGCAAACGTTATCGAAACACCAAATGCGCGATGCGCGTCTCGATGTCGAAGTAGATAATCAGCACCGCCGCCACATCGAATGCGGCATGCGCGATCATCACGAACATCAACCTGCCCGTGCAAGCAAAGATGGAACCAAAGGTCAGACCAGTAATGATCGCCTGCACGACTCCATCGCGTCCCTGCACTTGATAATGAGCCATTCCGAACAGCACTGAGGTCACCAATACAACTATCGTTTTTGTCGCTGGACTGGAACCGAACCTATGCCCCAAGCGTTCGAATAAGTAGCCGCGCCAGAAAGTTTCTTCTCCCCACCCTGCGCCGACCACGACCAGGACTAGAAATCCGGGAAGCGCCGCAGAATTGTGCGCCAGGAAGTGATAGGCGCGATTGATGGGATCGGCACCCAACAGCGGCATGACTACTGCCTTCAACAACAGCTTCAAGGCTGCGCCGAATGCCACGCCACCTGCGATCGTAACGACATAGTTCTCAGGTCGCACATAGCCGACCTCAGGCCATGGCGTCTTCGAGAGCACAACCCACAAAATGACCAACGCCGCGGCAACCAGCGAATTGATCATTGCTCCGGCCAGGATGATGGCAATCGCCAGCATGCCCACTGGCCCAAAACCTCGCAGCCGTGCCGCAAAGTTCTGTCGCTCCCCGAGTTTCTCCGACTGAGGAGATAATGAGCCTGTCGCCATGTTCACTTTTTTCGTACGATAGCAGCTCTTACGCCGGATGAAATTCCCAACTACCGACTCGGCGCCGCTGGTCGCCTGCGAAATTCGCGGATGTGCCACACGGCAGCTTCGGCGGGCAGAATATCCTTGCACAACTCGAGCACCTCGATGCAAGTCAGACCGGTTTGCGAGGCTTCGTTGGTCGAAATGCGCGGGTCCTCCTCGATCGGACTTAGAGTGTCTGGCCCGGCGACGTTCCGGACAGTTGCGAAGCCTGCACGTTGCTGCAATAACATCTCGAGCGCCTTTTGCCCAAAAGCCTTGTTGCCGGTTTTGGAATAAGCCCATGCTGCCAGCCTTGCGCCACCCTGCCCCGGAGCAACGTATTGCGCGTCGATTCCTTCGCTGTTGGTGGTCTTGTCTCTGATCCAGACCTCCGGTGGAGCTACCGCCAACCGGCATAACCGCAGCCACTCCTTAGCGAAGTCCTCTCGCCCCAGGAGTGGAACAAGTTCGAACATCACATGCGCGCCTCCCTGGATGGTGGCTAAGTTGTAGTTGGCCACTCCATACTGTCCTGTTTTCATATCGGGAATCGGTGAGAGTTTTCCGGTTGCATTGTCATAGCCGACAATCGCGGCCTCAGCCGTTGCTTTCTCGGTCGGTTTGCCCGTTTCCAAGCCGAATTTCATTGCCCGGATCGAATCGACTCCGGCAAGAATGTGATCGCGCCAACGCACATCATTGGTACGCTCCCACTCAGTCATCCAGTTCCCGGCCATGGCAAACCAATCAGGTCCGACGCGGATGCGGACCTTGGGCTCACCCGGAGTGGCGGGCGCCGCCTCGCGCATCGGATCGAAGTTCGCGATTGATACTCCTGCCCACTCCGCAGCTTCGCGCATTAGATCGCCTGTGCGTTCATCTGTAGTGAGGTAATAGAATGGCCGCCAGTGCGCAGCCTGACTGATGCGAACTTCCTTAGCTCCATCTCCCCATTTCACGACATTGTGACGCGAGCCCAGGCCGCGCATCGGACCCAGGTGGTACACGTCTGTCTCGCTGGTGTTGCGGGTGTAGTCGGCAGCGAAGCGGAAGAGGGCAGAACAGCCGGTACGCAGATAACTCTCCCATAGCCATAATGGGACCGCGAGTTCCGTATTGTCCCAGGCGTGACCACCCCAGTCGTAGTGCCATTGATGGCGTGGCGCCGAATACGAGTGCATGAAGTCACCGTACTGCCAGAAGCCGTACCATGAGCGTTCATCGACTTGTCGTTGGTAATACGCGAGCACGGAATCGAGTCCGTCCTCGATGGACTTCTTAAATGCGGTGGATCGATCGGGCAAACTCCACACTCCGAACACGCCGGTGGAATGTATGTACTCGGGGGAGCACGCCAGCAGCGGTAATTGGTTTGCTTCCTGCGCCATGATCACGGAATCGTTTCGCTGCGGCCAGCCGTCGAGGGCGTACAACGTCAATTCACTGGTTCGCGCGACTCCGTATGCGGTGCTCAATCCGGGCTGAACGTCCTCGTATGCGGCATCGAGGCCATGGCCGTGGGAATCATAGAAGCGCATATCCATCTCAGGACCATCGGGTGACCACAACCAGGCAACGAGCTTCGGGCCCGTGCCACTGGCTCCTTGCACCTCCAGTCCTGCGGGGTAAGACTGCCAGAAGTTTTTTATCCCAACCGCCAGCCCGCCACTTAGGTCGCTGAGTGAAGCCAGACCTTGCGACCTCTTTCCTGCCGCAGAGAATAGCCATGTGCTGTTGGGATTTGTACGCTTGACGATGGTGAAGCCGTGCGGCGTTGGCTGCGCCAGTCTGAAATCATCCCAAATCGCATTTTTATCGAAGACAGGATTTCCGGCGAAAGGCTGACCTGATTCCTGCGCGACATTTCCACCACCAGGCTGGAGCGGTTCGGACCATAGACCGTTCTCCTCGCCTGCGAAGCGCACACTGCGGTTTTTCGGATCGTCCCGCATCGGTACTTCAACTTGGAGTCCCAATCCGCGTATGAAGTCCTTCTCCTGATCACCATCGAAAAGGATCGTGTGAACAAGCCGCAACGAACTCAGACCGGTATAGAAGTAAAGCCTGATGGTGAACGGCAGCCATCCGCGTTTGGAGCGCTCGCCGCGATGAACACCCTCGATCTTGATCACCGCCCGAACCGGCCCAGACTGCTCCACGATGACGCTTTTTACCTCGCTGACAAACCGCTCCCGGGCAGGCGAGTCCTCGGGCAGATTTTGCGGTCCGTTTTGCAGGATGCACGCCAACTGCGCGGATCCAGCAATCTGCTTGTTCCCGAGCATGATCGAATCGAACAGACTGGTTCCGGAAGAAGGAATAGAGCAACTCATCGGGCCCGTATTCACCACCACAGTGGCGCCATTCTTTTTCACGGATACGCTTCCTTTTGCCGAGGACGAATCGCGCGAAAGAATGGCAGCCTCGCTCAGGCCTGCCGGCACGACGGTTGCGAATCCGCTCCACTTCAATGATCCATCAGGCCAGTAGGCAAGCGGCCAACTCTGGAGTGGTAGTTCCCCGCCGGCAGTACGAAGGCGAAACGCGGATACGGACCGCACTGCGCCTTGAGGCCAAGGCACACCGAAACTAATCCCTGCCGCATGTGATGGGGGCTTTTCGCCGACCCACGAGAGGCGAATGTCAGTTCCCTCTTCGGGAGTCGCCGTGTGTACCTCGACAGGCGTAGATGCAGCCAGAAGGTCCAATTCTTTCGAGCTACTGAATGCGTCTGCATGAATCGCTCCCACAACGAGAGCTGTCTGTTTGAGGAAATCACGTCTTGTTTTAGGCTTCAAATTTCATCTCCTTAACTTCCTCATTCAGCGGGCGAACCGAACCCAAGGTTGAAACACCTGAAACGTACGACAGAGGCGCATAGTCGCGCGCCCAGCGCGATTACCGCCTGGGCAATCGCTCAGGTCGAGGGACAGTATTGTCTTGTGGGAAACGAGGCATTGCTGATTTTTTTTGTTTCGCTATGCACAACTGCTTTCAAAGGCCGCATGACGGATAGTTCCGCAAAAACCCGCTCTCACTCCGTCGTATGTGCCTCCTGGGTTTTGAAGGTGGTTTCGCATTGAGAAACCATTTGCTTCCCATCAGTACTTTCTTGACTTGCGCCACGGAACCCGACTACAGCTACACGCGACAATTTCCGAAATGGGCGGCTGCAGCTGACGGAGATAAGGAAGGAGCAGTGTATGCGCTATCTCACACTTTGCGGAGGACTGGCAATTTTCTTTGCGTCGGCATTCGCTCAAGTTGGAGGAACAGGTTCGATCCAGGGCACGGTGATGGATTCCTCCCGAGCCGTAGTCACTGGCGCGACCGTTACCGCGACGAACGACGCGACGGGAGTTCAGATCACGCGCCAGACAACTGCAGCCGGCACCTTTGTGCTTCCGCTCTTACCCGCTGGCGTATACACCGTTACGGTGAAGGCCAATGGGTTTCAAGGCTTCAGCCAGACGCACATAGTGGTGAATGCGCTCGAGGTGGTCTCGGTAGACCCTGTTCTGCAGGTTGGAGCAGTCGCTGACACTGTCACCGTCAGCGGCGAATCCGCCATGCTCCAGACCAATGATGTTGCTCTTGGCACCACAATGGAGAATGAGGTCTATGATGCCCTTCCGCTCTCGATGAATAAATCCGCACGAGATCCATCGGCCTTTGTAGGTCTCGCCTTGGGAGTTCAAAACTACTCAACTCAGGCTGCCGGTCCTTCGACTGGATCGTTTAGCGGTGGACAACCGTTCCAGAATGAAACTTATGTCGAAGGCATTCCGCTGACCAGCGCCGGAACTGAGAGCGACACGCGTAACCTGGCGTTCGGCGTCTCGGTTGAGGCGGTGGACCAGTTCCAAGTCGAGACTACCGGCTCTAAGGCCATGAACGAAGGGCAGGGACTTTCGAATTACGTCATCCGGTCAGGTACGAATTCGTTCCATGGCGCGGTTTATGAGTACCTCCGCAACACAGTTTTCGACGCCAAACCATACTTCTCCGCTATCCGTCCGCCTGAGCATCAGAATGAGTTTGGAGCGAGTCTGGGCGGCCCGATCAAAAGGAACAAGATTTTTTTCTTCGCGAACTACGATGCGTATCGTTTTTCGTCGGCAACGCAGCCGGCCCTACAGACCATTCCGACCGCTGCCGAACGCTTGGGGGATTTCAGCGCTTTCCCGCAGCCGATTTTCGATCCGGCCACCACAACCTGCAACAACGGCGTCTGCACGCGGCAGCAGTTCTCCTTCCAAGGCAGACTGAATGTGATCGATCCGGCCCGGATATCCAAGGTTTCGCAGTCGCTGCAATCGTATCTGCCCACCAATTTCGCCAATGGTGGAATTACGAACAACTATCTCGCCACTCTGCCGGACCGTGTAACTAACAACAGCGGCGTCGCCAAAGTAGACGTCAATTTGTCCGACAAACAAAAGATCTTCGGACTCTTTTCCCGCGGAGACTATGCTAATCCACTTACCGGAAGTCTCACTGTAGGTACTACCTCTACCCTGCCGCCGCCCTATACTCAGGCGAGAAATGTACTTGAGTACGCCACCCTTGCGCAGGTGAAGCACACCTATACGCTGAGTTCCCATCTTATTAATGAGGCCAGTTTGGGAATGAGCCGTCTGTGGATTCCGCTCACGAGCCTTTCGGCCAGCGGCAACTATTTATCGAAGGCTGGCTTCACTGGCTACCCCGCGGGTGTAGGTTTTCCCGATATCAATTTCGGTACTGCGAATAATCCCCCCATCAGTTGGGCCGGGACAAACTCTCATACCTTCAACGAAGCGCAGACCACATTTACCGCTCAGGAAAATCTGCTGTGGAGCACCGGCAGGCACAACTTCACCTTCGGATTTCAGTGGCAGGCCCTGCAGGACAACGAGACGTTTGCTCCCGAAGGCAGCTTTACCTTCGCAACCAACGAGACCGCGAACTTTAAATCGAATGGAACGATTGATACATCCACAGGAAATCCATACGCCAGTTTCCTGTTAGGAGCTGTAGATGCAAGCGCAATACCGATATTCAGCGTGAGGGAAACCGGAGGACGCTACAAAGATTACGCCTTCTGGGCACAGGACGATTATCAGGTAAGCCCACGCCTGACTCTTAATCTTGGCCTGCGCTGGGACATCTGGGGTCCGTTCACGGAAACGAACAACTACATGTCCTTCTTTAATCCGACTCTTGCCAATCCGCTCGCAGGAGGAAGAGCAGGTGCCCTTCAGTTCGCAGGTTCCGGAACCGATGGATGTAACTGCAGTACTCCCGTCAAGCAGCACAATGTGAACCTCGGTCCACGCGTGGGCCTCGCGTATCGCGTTGGGGACAACACTGCTATTCGAGCGTCGTTTGGCATTGCCTACGCTCACGCCGGTGGTGTGGGTGGGCGTGTGAATGGAAGGCAAGGATTAAGCCAGATTGGGTTCAACAGCAACGGCAGCCTGAGCCAGACCGCCACTGGAAGTCCCATCTATTTCTGGGACAACGGCTATCCCGGCAACCCGATACAGCCCCCATTCTTTAACCCGAGCTTCGGTACCGGCTTCGTTCAGACGTCGGTGGCGCAGGCAGCCAGTGATCCGTGGGCAGGCCCAGGCACCGCACAAACTTTGGTTTATGGCGATCCGGAAAATGGCGGCAAGCCTCCCTATTACGAAAATTGGACTTTGAATGTCCAACATTCATTTGGCAAGAACACTACGGTGAGCGTTGCCTACGTCGGGAACGAAGGCCATTGGCTGCCAGGCGCAACCGTAGCCAATCAGTTCACAAATCAGATTCCTCTGAAGTATCTCCCCTTGGGAGCTCTGCTTTCCCAGACCTTGGTTTCTGCAAACGGTACGGTAAATAACTCTGTACTAACTCAGGCTCAGGCTAAGTTTCCGGAAGTTGCCGTACCATTCCCCGGCTTCACCGGAACGCTGGCGCAATCGCTCCGGCCGTTTCCTCAATATGCAGGTCTGAGCAATCCCTGGCTCGACGTCGGGAACTCGAACTACCACGCGATGCAAACGTCACTGAACCGGCGCATATCCGCGGGCTTGAGCGCGATGGTGAACTATGTGTGGAGTAAGGAAATGGATGATCTGGCGAATGTGCGTATTCCGCTCCGGAATGACCTGGAGAGAAGTGTAGGAACGATTGACCATACGCATGTGCTCAACTCTACTTTTCTATACCAGCTACCTTTCGGCAAAGGGCGGCACTGGAGTTTCGATAATCCGGTTCTGAACGGAGTTGCAGGTGGCTGGCAGATCTCAGGCATATTCACCGTTGCCACTGGCGCACCACTAACGATAACCGGTACCTGCACCGGCGGGGGAATTATCGATGCCGTTTGCTATCCCAATTACAATCCGAGTTTTTCTGGCAGCGTTTGGCAGAACACTCCGATTGGCAGCGGTGGAGCGAACGTTGCCAAAACCGTTTATCTCAACAAAGCAGCTTTCGTAGATCCGGCGCAGTTCACGGCGGGAAACGTTCCGCGCACAGCTCCCTACGGTCTCCGTGTACCCTACAACAAAGATCTCGATCTGAGTCTTCGCCGGGAGTTCCCAATTCGGGAGCAAATGAAGCTAATGTTCCAGGCGGATGCCTTCAACGTCTCCAATGAACATCACTTCGCAGCTCCGGGAACAAACATCGACAACGCCAGCTTTGGAGTGTTCTCGTCGCAGGCAAACTCTCCCCGCAAGCTGCAGCTTGGCGCGCGTTTCGTTTTTTGACCCGTGCTATTTCTGTACGAGCTCGGCAAGGATGATGGCAAGAATAGTCACGTGCGCTTCAGGCTGAAATGCTGTGGCTTGGCTCTCACCAGAAAACCTTTGTCTTCATTGGCCGAGAGCCAGGAAAGCGCAATTCAGTCCGACACATTCCGGGAGATCCTTCACGCAAAAGAAGCGTTTCAGGATGACAGTGGCTGAAAGCGTCGGCGAAAGAACCATCATGAGTCCAGTAGAACTCGTGCCACAACACCAACACAGATCACACTAACTCCGAAAATGCTGTAGCGCTGTTCGTCTAGCGGTTGCGCAACTCCTCGCAATGCTCTCGGTCCTGATATGACCGGCGCCGCTGCTACAGGAGATGATCGCCGGCGGCCGCGAACGTCGCGTCTTTAGCCGCACGCGACCAGAGCAAACGAAAATCCGACACGTTGTGAAGCGAGAAGTTCTCCTG
Organism: Terriglobales bacterium; assembly: GCA_035764005.1. NCBI lineage: Bacteria > Pseudomonadati > Acidobacteriota > Terriglobia > Terriglobales > Terriglobales bacterium. The sequence goes on along the minus strand of DASTZZ010000124.1, from coordinate 16,864 downwards.
CCGTGGCGCTGTTATGGCGAAGAAGTCAGCCCGGTGGACATCCTCGAGCCAGAACGCCGGCCGGGGATCGGGGCCGGAGGGCGCGACCTCCACATGCGACATCTCCAGATTGCGCAGGTGGCGGATGAAAAAGCCATTCGACGGCGTGGGACCAAATCGGAGCAGTTCGGGGTACGCGTCTTCTAACTCCGGGACCTGAATAGTATGCCAATCCGGCATCGGCTTCGACTCTTCCCGGTTCACGCGCACCGTGCTGGGCATTGCGCGATGGTCGAAGTAGCAATTGGAAAGCTTCACGTCTTCGATGAGGTTGGAAGCTATTCCTGAAAACAGCGACGAGGTCGATGACGCTGAATTGTAGCTGACAAGATTCGCGATCAGCACGCGCCGCAGCGTACCCGTGCGGAGGGTCTCCTTGGGATTGCGGTTGCGCCGGTTCAGCCTAAGAAAGAGCGGCGCATCGACGATGTCCCGCATGGTGTTTCCGGTGACGGCAATATCTTCGAGGTAGGCTCCATCCGAGCTTTCGAGCGAAATGCCCTTGCATCCTTCGATCACATTTCCTGTAATTGTGATGTTCCGGAAACCGCCGTTCGATTCCGTCCCGCATTTGATACGGCCATTGCGGGAGACACGTGCGTCATCTGGGAATTTCTTCCACGTTCCATCGATGACGCTGCCCAGTTCGTAACAGCCAGTCACGTAGTTGTTCGCGATCGTCACGTTATCTGTTGAACGCGCGTATCCGAGTGCGTAGCTGGACTTCGGGCAAATCGCATCGTCCCAGGGCGAGTTGATCGTGCAGTTGGAAACGCGAACGTTGCGGCAGCAGTCGATGTCGAGCCCGTCGCGATCGGTATCGACCAGCAAATTGTCAATCGTGAGGTTATCTACCCCGGTGGCAAGGAGCGCGAAGTGTCCACCTTTCAGCACGCTGAAGTCGCGCAGCAGGACGTTGTGACAGTTCTTCAGTCCGAACGTTTTGTTGCCAACACCAGGTTGTTCGGCGACGAACGATTGATAGTCTCCGCGTGCGCCGCGCGAGCCGAATGAAAGCCCCTTGCCGAAGATGAGACCGGGCCCGAATACGGCGAAATCGTGCTCGTTTTCCGCGTGGAACAGAGAGTTGCGCCAATGGTTGTGGCCATAGTCCTGGTAAGGAGTCCAGGGATCGTTGGGCTCAGCTGCGTCGTACGCGCCGCCGTTATAGCCAGACGTCTCGCCAGGTTTGGGAGAATCGGCCGCGAGGATGGTGCAGCCATGCGATAGGTACAGGTCGACATGCGATTTGAGCCGAATCGTGAAGCACATGTACGTGCCGGCAGGAAACACCAATGTGCCCCCACCCGCCGCGGCAACCTCCTCGATGGCTTTGTTGATGGCCGGACTATCGACCGTCTTGCCATCGCCCGTAGCGCGGAAGCTCCGGACGTTGTAAATCGGTTGTGCTGACGGCGATACGCTCTGCGCGTCGGCGAGTGAGACATGGCCTACGGTGGCAGCAAGAGCTAAGGGAGACAACTTGAGCAGGTCGCGACGTTCCATAGTTGCAGAAGCATAACAGCTTCGAATTCCAAAGAGAGGCCACCTGCCGTTAGCTCACAAACCTTCACAGCGGTCAGTGAGGTCTCTCTGAATAGTGATTAGGCGCACCGGGTGTGGGCACACCGTCGTAGATCTGAGCCCCGATGGCATGGCTCCGCGTCAATGCATTTGTGACGCTGATGCCAGAACCGGAAACTTGTGCGCCGGCAGCGTGCGCATGAGTGAGCGGCGCGCTGACTGTGATTGAGCTGGCGCCAAACCTTCGGATGGAGGCAATGACTGCTGTCTCAGAGTTTGCGCCGCTGTCGATCGTGATGGTCTGGCCGTCGCGGAAACCAATTGGGTTGGCGACAGGAAGTACGGAGACACCAGCGCCGGTGGAGGTGTCGACCGTGGTCGCGCCTGATGTACCAACCGTCGCGATGACACCGTTCTCTTCGTTCGCGCCTGTATCGATCGTGATCTTCTGACCGACCTCAAAACCTTCGACATTGGCGACCTTGACATTGGTCTCACCAGCCTCGGACGCAGCCGCGAGAGTGGTAACCGCCTGCGTAAGGAAGTCAGTGCAGTTGCTGTCTGCCTCAGCGCCGTCTGGCGAGCGGCCCGCGCTCTGGTTTATCGCACTAACGGCAGCTGGCCCAAAGCCGCCCGCCGGGCCAGGCGCACGGACGAAGCATCCACTCTGATCAAAACCGGACTTGGCTTGGTATCCTTCCGCGGCCCATGGATCGACGAGGCCGCCGTAGTTGAGACTGTCGACCACCAGGCCTGGAGCGTCTCGAAGCACAATGCTGCCTTGTCTGAGCGCGATGGTGCGGCCAAAAAGAGGATAGTTGGTTACTAGCTCGGGTCCCCCGAACCACTGGTTGGGTGCGGGCGTTCCTTGATAACCCGCTGTGGTAACTGCGGAGTCACGCACAGCTGAATTGATGGCATGAGCTTTGGCCAATGCGCGGTCGAGCGCGATGCCGGTACCCAGCGCTTGCACGGGCTCGTTGCTCGAGTGGGCAAACGCGGTAGCCGGTTGGAAGCTGATTCCCGTTCCGCGGTCACTGAACGGAAGATTGGACGCATGGCTGAACTTCAGAGGCGCGGCTAAATCGAGGCCCGTGCCCACGGCCATCACTGTCCCGTCGCGGCCGTGCTCTTGGGCGAGTTCTGGAGTGAATTCAACCCCGGTGCCCGTTGGCCCTGCCGTGCCAACGGTGCTGACGGTGACCTCTTCTTTATTCGCAGGAGTACCGATGGTGAGTTTGTCGCCCGCAGCCAGGCCATTTACGTTGCGCACTTTGATGTTGGTGGCGCCGGCGCTCGCATCAGCGGCGAGGTTCGTGCGGTACGCCTGCTTGCCGACGCGCGTAACCGTGACGGTCTCGACGCCGTGTCCGCGGCTGTCGATGTCCAACCTGATCTTGTCACCTACTGAGATGTCGGAGACTGACGTTACTTTAATGTTGGTCGAGCCGGCGGGCGCGTCTGCCGCCAGATAGGCTTGCGTGCCCTGCTTGCCAACCGCAGTGACCGTAACCACCTCGTACTGCTCTAGATCTCGTGCGACGGCGGGGTAAGTAGCGCCGTAGCCGATCGCCATCTTCTGGCCGACCGCGAACTCGGACGTGCTCGCGACTGGCACATTGGTCGAACCGGCGGGAACAGTGATCACGGGACCATCTGGAAGAGGCTGCCACAGTGCGGTGTGATTGCCGGCTGCGGTTCCGAGGTTTGCGATTTTGCGCCTTTCCAAATTGGAACCCACGTCAACAGCGACCGTATCGCCCACCGACATGCCATTCGTATTCCTGACGTAGATAGTGCTATCGCCGACGCGTGCAGGAACCACAAGCCCGGAGTTGGAGAGACCAAACAGATAAAAGCCTCCGGTCGCCAGTTTCGTGCCGGCCGGAATCTTAAGTGTAGAGAAGATCGCCTGCTGTGCCGGGTGTAGGGTCAGCGTCCAGTTGGAGATGTCAACTGTACTGGATCCTCCATTGTAAAGTTCGATGAAGGAATCCGTTGTGTTCGCAGAACCCGAGCTGATACGGAATTCGTTGATCTTGATCGGGCTCACGTTCCGCACCTTCTCGACCACTGTCGTGGTTTGATTCGCGCCAGTCTTCGTGTTCGTCCACGACGCATTGCCCACGAGATCGCCATTGAAGGCTCCCTGGCCTGACGTGATTTTGAAGGTCGCGCTCGCGGTCGCACCGGGCGCGACCGGATCATTGAATTTTTTCGAAGTCTCTGTAGAGCTCGAAGCAAACGAGGTCCACTGTTTGTTGGGTACAGCGATACTCAACGTGACGTCCGCTACCGGCGCATCGGCGGTGTTTGTAAAGGTTGCCGTAATCTCCTGCGCAGAGCCGGGTGAGAACGTCTGGACTCCTGGTGGAGTAGCCGTCGCGGACGCTGGCGCAAGCGTCAGAGGAGCCACATCGTATCTTGCTCCTATGATGTTGGCCTGCACGCGTTGGTCGGTAGCGTCGGTAGGGAATGTGCCTGCGGCTGTCATTGCGCCTTCATAGAACGTTCCCTGCGAGCCGTTGCTGTTATCGCCGCCATTGCCGAGAAGGATCGCTCCTTGCTTGCGCATTGGGTCATACGTGCGGTTCACGCGCGGTCCACTGAACATTACCGACAACTCGCCCGTTTGTGCGTTGCCGCCCATCGAGGTCCAATGGTGCGGTTCTCCCTTAGCGATTGCGGTCACGAAGCGCCAGGTAATGCTTGGCAGGTTGACGCACAGTTTGGTTCCATCCGGGTTAACACACCCGACGAGATTGTTCTCCTGATCCGTCATGACCCACGGGCCCGGGGGATTACCGTGAAACCATGCACGAGCATTCCCAAAATAGGCCGTTTCCATGGTGCCGTTGTCGTCGTCGCGGCTGTCGATTTCGGCGTTACCGTAGTCGAAGCAGCAGCCGGAGTTATAGTGCAGACCGTTGATGACCCAGTACTGTCCCTCCGCCTGGTCGTCCACTGCTGTGCCTTTGGCATCGTTCTGGCGGAGTCCCATTCCAGGTTCGATAAACACGCCGTAGACTTTGTGTCCCATTATGGTAATGGGAGCCATGTCGGCGAGGGGAAGGTTGTTGAACCCGCCGAGTGCAGGTCCGCTGAATCCGCCGCGTGGCGCTTGAGTCAGGTCATTGTGTTGCGGCGACTGATCGTAAATCTTGCTGATCCAGCAATAAGTGTTGGCGCAGAATTTGTCCTGAGCCTCGGCGTCGGCATACCCACCCGCGTCCGGTACGGGCGATGCGACCGGCTCGACGACGCCAATGTCCAAAGTCTTGCCATCCGACTGACGAAGAACCTGGTACAGCGGGCCGTTGTATGACGCGTACAGCGCGCGTGTGGTGCTGTGCGCAGCCACGCAGGGATCGCCGGCAGCAGCATAGATGTCGCATGGGCCTTCGGGCCTCTGCTGAGCAACGCGCGAACCAGGGTTGCTCTGTTGTGCCATGACCAGGATGGCTGAAATCAACGGGAACGTCAGTGCAAGCGTAACTGCAAGAGAGATTCTCGTCTTCACGCTTTTCCTATCTGCCTTGTTCAGGCTTTGGTACATTCGGGTTCTTGATACGAGGCATAGCGGCGCTAACGTTTGCTGCCGCAAACCGATAAACAGTAACACTCACCCGAGCGATGGATACTCCCCCGGGCACAGCATACTAGAGAGTTTCTCCCTTAGCCGCTGGATTGATCGCGAGATTTTGGAATCGCGGTTGTACCGAATCTCCGGACTACGGCACCAAGCAGAATCTGCTCATAGCCGGAGGTCACGCCAATAGATGGTCGGGGAGAGAGGATTTGAACCTCCGACCCCCTGGTCCCGAAAAAGGGATTAGGTTGTCGTGCCGAATGTTTTCAATCTTGTACAGTGGTGCTTCGACCGTGTCATTCCTGCTCAATCATCCCAGTTTGGGATCTTTGTAAACCCTTTCGTGTAAACCCTCACTATAGGGATTCAGCGATGCTAATCGGCACCTAACACGCTCATCGAACTGATACTGAGTTGTTTCTGGCGGCGTTTCGCTAATTCAACCTCCTGCTCGATTCGTACAGACCGACCCTACTCTGTTTTGTTTGATTAGCCGCACGTCAGTTGCACAGAAGGTTCCCATTTGCAGCCTAGCATGCAGCAAGTGTGCAGCAGGTAAGCTTTCGAAATTGATCTCGATCGGCGCGTTTGCTCTCCGCTGCTAAAATTCCTGTCGATGTCGCGGAATGAACACAGTGACGTTTTCCCTCTCAGCGGAGATGGCCCGAGTCTCAGCGACCTTCGAACACTGGAAGGCGAGTATGTGTTTCGCTGTGCAGAATGCATAGAGGTCTTCGACACGGTTCTCGAATGGGCTGAACATGCGCTGGCCAATCACCGCGACACGAATCCCGGCGTTGAGCCGGTCAGGAAGCAATAGCCGTGAACAACGATATAAAGTCCGAACCGCTATGCCTGACGGTCCTGCATCGAGGACTTTCAGGCCGTCTTGGCATGCAACGAAAAGCCGAAGCAATCCTCGGGATTTCCGATTCGGACAGAGTTGGAGAAAAGGAGAAAAGGAGAGTAGATCCGACACTGAGGAGCGTGTGATAGCGACACCTCCGCATTCTTCCGCCCTCTGAGGCGACCGTTTTGTGAGCAGATGAAAGGCGCAGAATGTGCAGACGTTTTCAAGAACTTTCAATCCAGTCCCTAGAACTAGAGGAACGTTCCGCAGTGCTCATCCGTGCGTCTGAGGCACTGCGTGAAAAATGCAGCGTTCTGCGTGCGCAGTTAACCACTGTCCGAATCGAGCAACTTCAAGACCCGGGTAGAACCGGCGAGCTATTGGCGCACGTTAACGTAACTAACCGACAACAGACCTGTTGTAATGAGCCATGAACGGCCAGAAAGTCTGAGGCTGCTAATGGCAGCGCTTACTCTCAACTCGAACCTTCCCTTCGAACTCCGCGATTACGCAGACCAGCTCGACGAGATTCGCAATTCCCTTTCAGCCATGGCTAAGAAATCAGGGGAATACAAGGAGATCGTTTCGCGCATGGCGACGAACGTTCATTCTGCTTCCAACATTTTGCGTGCAGCTTCCCACGTTATCAATTCCATGGAAAGCCACAAGGAACATGAAGCGAATAAGGCAGAACGCGCTGAAGCCAAAGCGAGACGTGCAGGACGCGGACGATGGAGGAAAATCCGAAACGAATAACGGAAGGATGATACGTCGCCGAGATACTACAAACCTGAAATGCCACGCGGACACGGAAACGTTTGGTATTACGTCCTGCACCGTGATGGTCTGTCCAAGATCATTGACCTGAAGAAGTTCAGCACCTACGATGAAGCGCGGAAGGCGCGACGACGGTATTGGCGCGGATGAACCGCGCGGCCAATGCGGCGGAATAGCGACGCTGTCTGGAAACGGACTTCAACGAAATTTCTCAGGAACAGCGGAAGATGGATTCGACCCGTTTTTCAAATGTCCACAATTTTGGGATTCTGGGCCTAACCTCGTCATCGAGATCCAAGAAGCCTGCCGACGCTGCTTGGCGTCGACTGGTTCGGCGAGGCCCATGACCGGCTGCTGACGCAGCAATTCCGCGATTTCGGCGGCGACGATTTCTTTGTTGTCTCGCCGGATCGTCGCCGGAAAGCGGGCTGGTCCAAGCCGCTCTTCCTGTGTATTAAAGACCACATCGCCCTTGTTAAGGCCAAAGGCTACGAGCCACTGTTCCCCTTCGACTGCGAGCCATCCACAGGGAACGCCAGCGGCTTTCGCAAGTTCGCAGGCGTAACGCAGCTCTTCTAGAACCCTCTTGAAAGCGCGAGTATTTCGCTGCCATTCGCCTGGGTTCAACAAGACGCATCTCTCAAGAACCAACAGGAGCCTGCCTTTGCGGCTGTTGCGAAGAGCATTATTGCGAACGCGAGTGGCCGTTGCTTTGTCGGTGCGCGCTTTCCAATCCCTCTTCCGGGTTCCGGGGACATCCAGCTTCATGGTCCAATAGTTACTCGAGTGGTGTAACCACCACAAGTTCCCGAGGTCATTAAGATTTCCACAGAATTGTCATGAATGGTGACCAACCGGAGCTGCTGGAACCCTCATCTCAGGGCAGACATCCCTCTTTAAATATGATGGCCGCAGCGAAGAAAACCCGCAAAATAGAACCCGAAGCCGAACTGAACAGTCCACGCGCGGCTGGTCTATGGATTGATCCCCGCCACCTCCCCACACAGCTGGCGAAGAACACCAGAAGCGGAACGCCACGCCGGCAAGGCATGAAGCTGATGGACGGAATACATTACGAGGAAGAATTGCCAACCAGTGCCCGCTTTTTGGAGCTAGCGGACGTATCCTTGCGGACCGAAACGGGAGCCAAGCTGCACCGGAATACTTGAGAGTCGTCTTGCAGCGAAGGCTTCTGCCATCCAGTCTGTGCTCAGCAAGGAATAAACTTTGGTAACTCCAAATCACGCCCTAGCACTGCTAATCTGACCATCCAATCGACCCTTTTGATGAAGGAGATCACCGATGAAATCGATATTCGCGACGGCATTATTGTTCATTGCTAGCTCGGCGTTCGCGAAAGATCCGGTATTTCACCAACAAGGCACGATTACGGCCATGGATGCCGTGGAATGCGGTCTGGATGAGAATAGTGGCAAGAGTTTCGCTGGAGAAGTTCTGGGCACGGACGCAGGGCATAAGAAGACGCGTGCGCTTCTTTGCCAGGAGTACGTCCTCAAGACCGATCGTGTCATCTATCGCATTCGTCCACGTGACGAGAAGCACCCCGTGCTCTTACCGGTGGGAGAACGCGCCGAGTTCCGCATTAAGAAGGACAAGCTTTTGTTGGCGGTGCCCGAGCTCGACGGCAAAGAACACGAATACTCAGTGACGTCGATGCAGATGGTCAGACCAGAACCGGCTGTCAGTCAGAGCGCACTGGTGAAATAGGACCTACGACGAGCGGGCCGCAGTCTTGAGCCAGGTTGCCCTCAAGATACGCCAGTGGCTCTCACTAATCATTTCTTCTTGTCCACAGCTCGTCTTCTACGCTCGATCCCGAGCACCAGGTCGGCATAATCGAGAAGCCGACTAGGAGGATGCCGTCTCCTTCCACCTAACCAGGACTCCAACGGCTTCAATTCATTCTTCTTCCCTTTCTGTGCCAAAGTGGTCGGAAGGTGAGCCAAATCGATCCACATGCCATCGGCGGTCCCGGGCCGATCGTCGGCGTTTCCTTCTGAGTTCCGTTTTCTTCTTGCTGCGGCAGCCGCCATTGGCGAAAGGCATTTGATGCTTTACCTGTCAAATTTGGTTGTCCAGAGTTCCTGAATTTCCTGTGTCAAACCAGTTACGGCTGTGGAGATTTCGGTGTTTCCAAAGAGTCGGATGACCAATTAAAATCCGACTGCGCGTCACAGAGCATAACATCCAACTCGGCATGCAGGCGACCACCGTGCGAGCTCGGGTTATACCATTCAGAAGCGCAAAATAACGGGCCGAGAAAGAACAGGCAAAGCAAAGTGGCGAAACTAGATGATCTGCGAACGGGCTGCTCCATTTCCCAAAGTGGCATCTACCGTGTGATTCATCCAGAGCATAAGCTTCCGCAGGAAGTCACCCTCATTAAAGATCAGTTGTTTCCTCGTTGCTCACGATGTTCCGATCCAATCTATTTCGAGTTGGTGCGACCAGCCCCGGCTGTCCATAAAGCAAGCGACTTTTCGGTGACTCTGTACCAGCTTCCAGTTCTAGCCGAGGACGAGTCCCTCGCTGGTTGATTTTCTGGATCGACAACTTTTGAGTAGGCGGTTACGGCTCATTGTCTTTAATTCTCTGGATCGACGACGATACGGATCAGCTCCGGCTCTATTCGGAATTGTTGTGGCGTGCTGGGTTCCACGTGATCACCGCGACGAATGCAACCGCAGGACTCGATTTGTTTGCGCGAAATCCCGTTGATCTCGTCGTAAGCGATCAGCATCTTCGGGACGGCACAACCATTAATGTTGTCGCTGAACTGAAACGAGTAAAACCGACTGTGCCTGTGATTGTGTTCAGCGGCTCGCTGGAAGTTCCAACAGGAATTGAGCTTGCCGACCTGAGCGTTACGAAGGGAGCTGTTTCCCCGAAGGAACTGATCGCTGAGATCGCAAGACTCTTGACGAAAGCTTAGCTGGCTGGAGCTGTAGAAAGCCCGAAACGGGACCGGGCGCCGCCAGCCGAGTGTCTGAATTTTGGAACTGTGTTCAAGTTTCACTCGCTCGGCAACTTGGGGAACTGTCTTCAGTTACCCGCGGACAATGTCCTTTGTTAGCGATTTCACGATGAAAACCGTGACACGGGCAAAATCAGCTTCAGGAGTGTGCTCTGAGAGAGTCGGCGCGTAGGGAGAAACGCTCAGTTGCGGGAATCATTTGTCTCATTTGTTTGCAATGGCCCATCAGTTGTAGATAGGCTTTGAAGGAGAAATCTACATGGGCCAAAAAGCGAGAAAAGAGGAGATCGCAAAAATCCTGTCCTGGCTTCGCCTTCAGGTCGATGATCAAATTCGGTCGAAAACAGGGCGCCTGATCCATGCACTGCAGGCGCGCGCGATCTTCGATGCACGCCAGATCGCAGCCGAGCTGGCGCAGGACCTCGAACTCATCGGCACGAGTGAAGCGCGGTGCACGCTCTCGGAAGTTTCGGAATTGCTGCTGTCTGACGCAGTATTCAACCAATGCGACCGACTTTCATTTCTTCTGCTCGATCTGGAGCAGAAGTTCACTGTGACTCACCGACCGGTATTACAGCTTTGTCTATCGTAGAAACCGATACATCCCTTTCGCCAACCCACTTCCGCACGGCAAACCCAACAGTGAATCGGATCGTCGCTGCGACAGTTATCTGTCCGAAATCGGCTCATTCGCAAAGGCACCAATGGTCTTAGCATCTGAGTCGCAAGAAGCCTTTCGGGTGCTAGTGGTCGATGACGAGGAAAACGTCGTCGCTGTAATGCCCGAAATTTTTGCTGACATGCCGGTCAAAGTCCTTGTAGCCCAGGATGAGGAAGCGGGCTGGTCTCTTTTCCGGCAGCATCGGCCTCGCCTCGTCTTCCTCGATTTGAAGCTTCGTGGCACTAATGGAATGAATCTCCTGGCGCGTATCGCTGGCTTTGACCAGGGGGCTGAAGTGATTCTTTTGTCGGGCGAGTACTCTCCGGCCATTGCGATCGAAGCAATTCAAAAAGGAGCCGCAGAGTTTCTAGTTAAGCCAGTGGATGTGTCTGGCCTTCGAGCCCGCGTCGCTCGCGCGTTGGAGGACGCGGCCAAGAAGCGTCGAACCGGCGAGTTGGAGACGCAATTACGAGCATCATTCAGTTTTTATGGAATGATCGGGCGTAGCCCCCGCATGCTTGACGTGTTCAACAAGCTTGCCCGCATCGCACCTCATTTCACTAGAGTGCTCCTGACCGGACCTTCGGGAACTGGCAAGGAACTGGTCGCGCGTGCGCTTCACAATCTCTCGCCAGTAAGCCGGGGACCGTTCGTCGCTTGCAACTGCGCTGCGCTTCCTGAATCCCTGGCCGAAAGCCAATTTTTCGGGTTTCGCAAAGGAGCGTTTACCGGCGCGTTTCAAGACACGCCCGGACTATTCGAAAGCGCAGATCACGGTACGATCTTTCTCGATGAAATCAGCGAGATGTCGATTGCGATGCAGGCGAAGCTCTTGCGTGTCCTGCAAAGCGATGAGGTTCAACGACTCGGGTCGGTGGAGTCGCGTAAACTGCATCTTCGCGCAATCGCTGCCAGCAATCGAGACCTTACTACCGAGGTAGCCGAAGGCCGATTCCGCGAGGACCTGTTTTATCGTTTGTCGGCGGTACGGTTGCATCTTCCCCCGCTTTCGGAAAGGAAAGAAGACTTGCCTTTGCTCGAGCGACACTTTCTTGAGAAATATGCGAAACAATATGGACGGATCTTCACCGGCATCAGCCGCCGTGCGCAAGACATGCTCGCCCGCCACGATTGGCCTGGCAATATTCGTGAACTTGAAAATGTCATTGCTGGTGCATGCATTCTCAGCGAAGGCCCCGTGCTGGATTTGGACGATTTTCCGGCCGCGCTAAGCATGTCGCCCGAGAAGACCGTTGATACGAAGTTCGTGTCTTTGCAGGAACTCGAAAGAAAATATGCGCGCGAAGTGCTGGAAGCGTTCGCTGGCAATAAGCAGAAAGCTGCGGAGATTCTCGGCATCAGCCGTTCGACACTTTACAACATACTCTCCGACTTGCCTGCTGTAACCAACGAGTGAACCCAACAAGGGAAAAGTAGGGAGGAGGAGTTCGCTCCATCTAGCTCCTGATTCGGGTAAGGCGTGAAGTCCACCGCTTCCATTCGGCGGTCAGTAGGAGTGGGTTACTAAAGGCACCTGTCCATTGGTGTGGACCACGGGGTACTCTGTCGTCGTGCTTATCTGGGAAGACGATTTCACAACGCAGCGGAGTTGGCTCGGCGATTTTGTGGCCCTTCTAAACTGAGTTCTCGTTTTTTCAGCATGCGTATTGTTCGTAAAACCGCTTCGGTCCTTCCGCCCTTTGAGGAGTTTCAACGGCAATTCCGCGCGGCCTTCGGTAGAGAATTGACTCGTGAAGAGCGGCGCTTCTATCGCTTGATCAACATCGTTCTCCAAGAATCAAAATTACCTGCCTCATCAACTCAGCGCCCAACCCTGCGCAACTTAGCCTAATATCACTAAGAGCAACCAATAGCCGCCTGATGCTCCTCGTCCGATTTTGGTTGGACATGATTCGTGCCAGCTGAGATGAGTCCTATTACCTCGGTGCCTTGTTTGTCCTGCGGTATCGCGGGAAACTTCCATGCGTGAATCGAACCGCGCAAGGCACGATCCCATTCGGTGCTCCACAACGGCTGGCGACCAGCACAGGATCCACAGACGTCAGATTTGGAAAGAGTGCTGAAAGACGGTATCCGAGATTCAGAACTGATTTCCCAATTAGAGTGTTGGCAAGGGCTGAGGCTCACGAGGGCACCGCCCACGATATCAGTGAAGCAGGAATCGCCTTGCAAATTCCCGTACAGTTCCAGGAAGGCGAGCAGATCAGTTTGCAGTTCACCCTGCCTCATTCCGAATGGCACTTCACGGTCTGCGCAACAGTCAAACACTCTAGCCTTGAACGATGCGGACTGGAGTTCTATAAGCTGACGCGCCGCGAATCCGACGAGCTCTGGCGGGTTTGTCGCCTCCTGAGCCTATCGGCCTAGAGAACTCGTTACGCCGGTAACTTTTCCATTGCACGAAAGTGGTATTACCATTCTTCCTGTTCGCACTTGCACCCAGTGATCTGCGCAAGTCGGCGGCTGTGGTGCATTTATGAGCGCTACTCTGGTTTCCAGACCCCCTCAAAACAGTTCCAACTTCGCTCCTCGCGTCGCGTTGGTCAAACTCGATTCAGCGATGGTCGAGATCCTTCAAAAGGCATTTGCGCAATGCGGGATCGACACAGTTGTTGCCTACGAGGATTTTGCCACTCGGTTAGCTAAAGAACAGTTCCAGGGCTGCGTCGTTAACTTGGATGAACATGCGCTGATTACCCTAGACGCAGTGCGCTCCTCCCGGTCCAATCGCCGCATGATTCTGTATGGAATTGTGAGCGCGGGAATCGATGTGCGGGCCTTCTCGAGGTATGGCATCAACACACTTCTCGGTCCGAGGCCCGATCGCACTTCAGTTCTGAACGCAGTGCGCTCCACCTGCGCCCTTCTGCTGCATGAATTACGTCGCTATGTCAGGATTCCGCTCGTGATCGCCATCTCCGCAGAAAGCCAAAGCGGACAAAGGTTCTTCGGCTCGACACGCGAAATCAGTGGTGGAGGAATGTCGGTTCAGTTCACCGGGAATCCTGAGCTCTCAGGCAAGGTGCGCCTCTCATTCAGTCTGCCCGATAAACCGTCCATGAGCGTTGCAGCGGTTGTGTGTTGGCAAAACGGTGACAGCACGGGCTTGCAGTTCGAGACATCCGATTCGGGACGGCAGGGAGTGAAGAGCTGGATCGATTCGTTCCTCGGACTTGATTAAATCAGCCCCCTTTAGTGTCCGCCGGCGGACCTCAGCAGTACGATTCAAGCCGCTGTACTTCAGCGCCAGCGCACGATTACCGAAGTAATCTATTCCGCCTCTGGTCCGCTCGTTGATCGCTGGAAATGCCGCATCCCACAACGCAGCACGATGGTGTTTCAAACTGACGCTCTTGCAGGGAGGAGTAATCGTGTCGGTACAGTGCCCCACGATTTTGTGCGTGGACGATGCGCCTTATCTTCTCGAGTTGCGCAGATTGCAACTCGAAGGAGTCGGATATCGCGTGTTGACGGCTGCTACGCCGCAAGACGCTCTAGGGATGTTCGCGAAATATCAGGTAGATCTGCTCTTGACTGATTACCTATTGCCGGAGATGAATGGAATCGCGCTCGCGCTGACAATGAAGCGGAGCCGTCCCGATCTACTGGTTGTGCTGACATCAGGATGGCCGAATTGGAGTGACGACTCAAAGGGCGTTGATCTGATTCTGCCCAAGCCGATGGATTCGAAAGAACTCAGACATGCAATTTTGCGATTATTACCATCGGCCCAGCGATATGGAACGTGAACAATTTTGGGATTTATTCCGGTTTGTACGTAAGTTCTACTCTCTGGGGGGAGGCCACCAGTTCAGCAACTCGGCTTATGATGCGGGGTTAGAAAATTCTTCGTTGTTGGTGATCCCAATCCAGGAACGTACAACAGGTCGGGTCACGAGCAAGTCGCTGACGATCACGGAGGTTACATGTATAGGTTGCAAATTCTTGTCGCTGCTCTTGTTTTTTCTGGAGTAGCAATTGGGCAGACAGGCGCTGGCGCAAACATAAATGCGTCGGCATCGCAGAACACTTCAGTATCGGCGAACCAATCAGGCGCGCAGGCGCAGTCAAACACATCAGCAAGCGCTGATGCCTCAGCACAAATGTCGCATCAGGAACGCAATCGCCGCCAGCCCGAGAGGCGCGGCGAATCAGCAGGCGCGAGTAGCACCGGAGAGCTGGCGAGCGGAACTGCCATCAATGCTGCTTTGGTGAAGCCGGTAGATGCCGGGAAGAACAAGCCCGGCGACACTGTCGTTGCCAAAACGACGCGAGACGTGAAGTCGGATGGTCGCGTAGTGATTCCCAAAGGATCACGGATATTCGGCCACGTGACGCAGGCCAGCGCTCGCAGTGAAGGAGCAAGCGAATCGAGCCTTGGAATCGTGTTCGACCACGCGATTCTGAAGAACGGGCAAGAGGTGCCGCTCAATACAAGCATTCAGGCGATTGCTGCAGCGCAAACCGCGGCCAGCGCTTCCGGCATGGATGATACGGGCTCGATGTCAGCAGACGGAATGGGCGCGGTGTCAAGCGGTGCGCGTGCTGGAGGTGGACTACTCGGTGGAGTCGGCGCAGCCGGCGGCGCTGTCACCAATACGACTGCCAATCTGGGAAGCACAGTCGGTGGCACGGCGAATTCGGCAACGTCTGTTGGCGGATCGCTTGCAGGCTCGCTGAATTCCACATCGAGTGGAGTCGTAGGTCTGCCTGGAATGGCGCTGAACTCAGCCACTTCGGCCGCAGTACAGGAGTCGGTCATCACGTCAGCGGGGAAAAACCTTCGCCTGGATAGCGGTACACAAATGCTGCTTAAGGTGACGGGTAGCGCAACTCAGCAATAGTCGTCGTCGCAAACTTGAAAAGCCCGGCTTTGCAGCCGGTCCTTGTTTCTTATAACGGGGTTGATCAGCCGTGGGAGAACATATTTTGCGTACAGGCTCATAGTTGCTTTTGTTCTTAACAGCGCTCGCACCGCCCTTCGAACGCCTCCTTTGCTTCTTTAATGACGAGGGGTATCAGGCACAGAGCAGCAACCGGATCAGCCCACCATATATGCGCGACTGCGTTCAGGAGCAATCCGGCAAGCGCAATCGATGCAAGGTAAGCGCAAATTGAACTTTGTGCTGCATCGGCTCGGAGAGCTGCGCTGTGTGCCGCCCCGGCCAGTCTTCGCTTTTGCCTGCCGAGCCACGGCATAACGAGCGTGGCGGCCAGAAGCAAGATCGTTCCCAAATAGCTAGCTTCTGGCTTCCGCCGAAATAATGAATGTAAAGATCGAAGCTGCGACGATGTAGATTGCCAATGCCACCAAAAGCCCCGCGGTTATTTTTGTGGCTATGATTTCGGCGTGTTCCCGAGCACTGCGAAACCTCCACACAACAGTTACCGCCGACAATAGCTCGATGCCACTATCCGCACCGAACCCGGCGAGAGCGACGCTACGCGCACGCATCGCAGCTAACAGTGCGACGGCGACCTCCACACACATCCAGGCTACTGTTAACCATTGGAGACGGTTGATCGGCTTCAATTGCCAATCATCGATTGTTGCAATCTCGATTTGCTTTGATTCAGCCATGCGACATCCGGTGTCGGAGTCTATTTCAGTTCAGTTGTCTGCTACATCGCCTCATCCGACCGTATGAGTGTGCCGCGACGGAGCGCCCGCTCCTTCAGCTGCACGAAAAACACCGGCACCAAAATGAGGACGTGGATAGTTGATGTAATCATCCCGCCCACTATGGGCGCCGCAATGGGCTTCATCACATCCGAGCCGATGCCCGTTTCGACCAGGATCGGAGCGAGACTCGCGAGAACGGCAGTCACCGTCATCAGTTTGGGCCTCAGCCGATGTACTGCGCCTTCTACCGCTGCGGCATGTATTTCATCGTTGGTGATCGGCACACCATCTGCGATGCGGTGTTGCAATGCTTCATGAAGGTAGACGACCATCACGACTCCCGTCTCAACAGCAATTCCAAACAGCGCGATATAGCCTACCCAAACGGCGACGCTGAAGTTGTACCCAAGCGCCCATTGCAGGAGGAGACCTCCGGTGAGCGCATAAATTGTGGGGAAGATCAGGACTGCCGCTTCCGCAACCGAGCGGAACACCATGTACAGCAGCATAAAGATGATAAAGAACACGACTGGAAGCACAATCTTCAATCTGGCCTTGGCACGCTGCTCGAATTCGTACTCGCCAGCCCACCGATAGCTGTAGCCCGCCGGCAGACGGAGATTGTCCCGGAGCAGGCGTTCGGCTTTTTCAACGAATCCTCCATAGTTTCGCGTGTTCAGGTCGAGGTAAACGTAAGCAGTGAGAGCGCCTTCTTCGTCTCGAATCATCGTTGGCCCGCGCGAGTATGAAAGCCGCGCGATTTGATTGATAGGGATCTGCGACCC